>NZ_JAJCXD010000016.1:0-171100 GCF_021056305.1 Actinokineospora sp. PR83 | reverse complement strand
GGCTGAGCACCAGCTCCAGCACCACGTCGGCGCGCTCGGCGGTGCCCATCCCGGCCAGCCGCCGCGCGAGGCCGACCGCCGCGGCGGCGGTCGCGGTGCCGCGGCGGGCCCGGGGCCGGATCAGGCCGCGCAGCACGGCCGGGACCTCGTCGCGGGCGCGCAGCCCGGGCAGGTCCAGGCGCACCGGCACGGCCAGGGCGTCCGGTCCGGCCAGGGCCGCGTCGAACAGGGCGAGGCCGTCCGCCGCGGACAGCGGCAGGGCGCCGGTGCGGGCCAGCCGCAGCATGCCGGACTCGCCGAGGGAACCGGTCATGCCCGCGTCGCGGTCCCACGGCCCCCAGGCCAGGGACGCGCCCGGCAGGCCCGCCGCCCGGCGCCGGGCCACCAGGGCGTCGAGGAAGGCATTGCCCGCCGCGTAACCGGACTGCCCGGCCGCGCCCAGCACGCCCGCCGCCGAGGAGAACACCACGAAGGCCGACAGGCCCCCGGCCAGCTCATGCAGGTGCCAGGCCGCGTCGACCTTGGGGCGCAGCACGGCCGCGACCCGCTCCGGGGTCAGCGACGCCAGCACACCGTCGTCCAGGACGCCGGCCGCGTGCAGGACGCCGGTCACCGGCGGCTCGGCCGCCGCGAGCACGGCGGCCAGCGCGTCCCGGTCGGCCACGTCGACGGCGACCACGCGCACCCGCGCGCCCAGCCCGGCGATCGCGGTGACCAGGTCGGCCACGCCGTCGGCGTCGGCGCCGCGCCTGCTGGCCAGCAGCAGGTCGCGCACGCCGTGGTGCTCGGCGAGGTGCCGCGCCGCCAGCGCGCCGATGCCGCTGGTGCCACCGGTGACCAGCACCGCGCCGTCGCCCCAGGAGACGGCGGTGGGTTCCGCGGGCGGGGTCACGCGCGCCAGCCGGGCGGCCAGCGCCACCCCGTCGCGCACCGCGACCTGCGGTTCGCCGGTGCCGAGCGCCACCACCGCATCGGCCTCGGCGTCCAGGGCACCGAACCGGCCGGGGTTCTCCACCTCGACCGCCCGCGCGAAGCCCCACACGGCGGCCTGCGCCGGGTCCACCGACTCGCCGGGCCGCGTGGACGCGCCGCCGCGGGTCGTGAACACCAGCCGCGACCCCGCGCAGCGCTCCTCGGCCAGCCACTCCCGCGCGAGGCCCAGGGCCCACGCGGTGGCGGCGTGCGCGTCGGCGACCGGGTTCCCGGACCCGGCGGGCACGGGCGCCAGCACGACCGGCGGCACCGCACCCGGCAGGTCGGCGATCCCGGCGGCGACCAGCACCTCCAGCCCCGGCAGCGCGGGCACGTCCGGCCCCAGGACGGCGACGGACGCGGGTGCCGCACCACCGGGCACCGGAACCCAGTCCACGCGGAACAGGGCGTCGCGGCCCGGTGCGGCGACCACCGGCGCGTCGGCCAGCGGGCGCAGGGCCAGCGAGTCCACCGACACCAGCGGGGCGCCCGCCGAGTCCGCGACCTCGACCGACACCGCCGACCCGCCCCGGGGCACCAGGCGCACCCTGGCCGCGGCCGCGCCGGTGGCGTGCAGGCGCACACCCTCCCAGGAGAACGGCAGCGCCACGCCGCCGTCGCCCGCGGCGGTGAACCCCACGGCGTGCAGGGCCGCGTCGAGCAGGGCCGGGTGCACGCCGAAGGCCGCGGCGTCGGCCGCGACGTGCTCGGGCAGCGCGACCTCGGCGAACACGGCGCCGTCCGGGGCCAGCCAGGCCGCGGCCAGGCCGCGGAACGCGGGTCCGTACGCCAGGCCCGCCTCGGCGGTGCGGTCGTAGAAGCCGTCCAGGTCCACCGGTTCGGCGCCCGCGGGCGGCCAGGCGGTGGCGTCGAAGTCGCTCGGCTGCTCACCCGGGGCCAGCACACCGTCGGCGTGCCGGGTCCACGGCCGGTCCTCGGCCGAGTCGGTGGCCTCGCCCGCGTCGGGGCGCGAGTAGGCGGTGAGGGTGCGGCGCCCGTCGGCGTCGGGGCCGCCGATCCAGAGCTGCACCTGCACGCCGCCCTGCTCGGGCAGCACCAGCGGTGCGGTCAGGGTCAGCTCGGCGACCCGGCCGCAGCCGACCTCGTCACCGGCGCGGACGGCCAGTTCCAGCAGCGCGGTGCCGGGCAGCACGGTGGTGCCGCGGACGGTGTGGTCGGCCAGCCACGGCTGCGCGGCCAGCGACAGCCTGCCGGTGAGCAGCGCGCCGTCGGAGTCCGCCAGCGACGCGGCGGCGGCCAGCAGCGGGTGGTTGGCCGCGCCGAGCCCGGCGGCGCGCAGGTCGCCGGAGGCGGCGTAGCCGTCGCGCGGCCAGAAGCGGCGCCGTTGGAAGGGGTAGGTGGGCAGGTCGACGCGGCGGGCACCGGTGCCCGCGAAGTAGTCGGCCCAGCGCAACGGCACGCCCAGTGCGTGCAGCCCGGCAGCGGCGGCGGCCATCGCCGCGCCCTCGGGCTGCGCCCCGCGCAGCGAGGCGACGGCGTCGGCCTCGGGCAGGGCTTCGCGCACCAGGGCGCTGAGCACGCCGTCGGGGCCCAGTTCCAGGAATGCCGTGACGCCGTGCTCGTGCAGCCAGGTGAGGCTGTCGTGGAAGCGCACCGCCGCGCGCACGTGCTCGGTCCAGTGGTCGGCGCTGGTGAGCTGCTCGACCCCGCCGCGCAGGCCGGTCACCGCGGTCACCACGGGCAGCAGCGGCTCGTGGAAGGACAGCCCGGCGGCGACCGCGCGGAACTCGTCGAGCACCGGGTCCACCAGCGGCGAGTGGAAGGCGTGCGAGACCCGCAGCCGCCTGGTCTTGTGCCCCAGCTCGGCCAGCAGCCCTTCGATCCCGGCGACTGCCTCGGCCTCGCCCGCCACGACCACCGCGTCCGGCCCGTTGACCGCCGCGAGGGACACGCGGTCGGCGTGCGGTTCGACCAGGGGTGCCACCACGGACTCCGGCGCCCGCACGGAGGTCATGACCCCGCCTGCGGGCAGGGCCTGCATGAGCCGACCGCGGGCGGCGACCAGCGCCGCCGCCTCGGCCAGGTCCAGCACCCCGGCGACGTGCGCGGCGGACAGCTCGCCGATGGAGTGGCCCGCGAGGTAGTCGGGTTGCACACCCCAGGACTCGACCAGCCGGTACAGCGCCACCTCGACGGCGAACAGCGCGGGCTGGGCGTACTCGGTGCGGTTGAGGGTGTGCGCGGTCTTGGCCCACATCACCTCGCGCAGCCCGCGCTCCAGGTGCGGTTCCAGCGCGGCGCACACCTCGTCCAGGGCGTTCGCGAACACCGGGAACCGGTCGTACAGCTCGCGGCCCATGCCCGCGCGCTGCGCGCCCTGCCCGGTGAAGAGCACGGCGAGCTTGGGCCTGCCCCGGGTGGGGCGGCCCGCCGGTGCCTCGCCAGCGGCCAAGGCGGTCAGCCCGGCCCTGGCCTGCTCGGCGTCGGCGGCCACCACGGTCGCGCGGTGCTCGAACCCGGAGCGGGTGGTGGCCAGCGACAGCGCGGTGTCGACCACGCCGTGCTCGTCCACAGTGGACAACAGGCGCCCGGCCTGCGCGGCCAGCGCCTCCCGGGTGCGGCCGGAGAGCACCAGCGGCACCGGGCCCGCCTCGACCGCCGCGGTGGGCGCCGACTCCTCGACGGCGGGCGCCTCCTCGATGATGGCGTGCGCGTTGGTGCCGCTCAGGCCGAACGACGACACACCGGCGCGGCGCGGGCGGTCCGCGTCGGCGGGCCACGGCGTGTGCTCGGTGGCCAGTGCGACGGTCCCGGCCGACCAGTCCACGTGGGACGTCGGCTCGTCCGCGTGCAGGGTCTTGGGCAGCAAACCGTGCCGCAGGGCCAGCACCACCTTGATGACGCCCGCGACACCGGCGGCGGCCTGGGTGTGGCTGATGTTGGACTTCACCGAACCCAGCAGCAGCGGGCGACCGGCGGGCCGGTTGCGGCCGTAGGTGGCCAGCAGCGCCTCGGCCTCCACCGGGTCGCCCAGCGTGGTGCCGGTGCCGTGCGCCTCCACCACGTCGACCTGGTCGGCCGACAGCCGGGCGTTGAGCAGCGCCTGCTCGATGACGCGGACCTGGGACGGGCCGTTGGGCGCGGTGAGGCCGTTGCTCGCGCCGTCCTGGTTGACCGCGGAACCGCGCACCACGGCGAGCACGTGGTGGCCGTTGCGCCGCGCGTCGGACAGCTTCTCCAGCACCAGCACGCCCGCGCCCTCGGCCCAGCCGGTGCCCGAGGCGGAGTCGGCGAAGGAGCGGCAGTGCCCGTCGGTGGCCAGACCGCCCTGCTTGGAGAACTCCACGAACGTGATCGGGCTGGCCATCACGGTCACCCCGCCGACCAGCGCCAGGTCGCACTCCCCCGCCCGCAGCGCGTGCGCGGCCAGGTGCAGCGACACCAGCGACGACGAGCACGCGGTGTCCACGGTGATGGCGGGGCCGACCAGGCCCAGGAAGTACGCCAGCCGCCCGGACACCACGCTGGAGGTGTTGCCGGTCAGCCGGAAGCCGTCGACGTTGTCACCCGCGCCGACCCGGTACTCCTGCGGCATCGCGCCGACGAACACACCGGTCCGGCTGCCCTTGAGCGCCAGCGGGTCGATGCCCGCCCGCTCGACCGCGTCCCAGGCGGTCTCCAACAGCACCCGCTGCTGCGGGTCCATGGACAGGGCCTCGCGCGGGGAGATGCCGAAGAAGTCGGCGTCGAAGGTGGTCGCGTCGTGCAGGAAGCCACCGGAGAGGGTGGCGGAGGTGCCCAGTGCTTCGGGGTCCCAGCCGCGGTCGGTCGGGAAGCCGGTGATGCCGTGCCCGCCGCGGGCCAGCATGTCCCACAGGTCCTCCGGGCTGCGCACGTCGCCGGGGTAGCGGCAGCCCATGCCGACGACGGCCAGCGGCTCGGCCGCCGAGTCCTCCAGCTCCTGGACCCGTTGGCGGGTGCGCCGGAGGTCGACCGTCGCCCGCTTCAGGTAGTCCCGAAGGCGCTGCTCGTTGTCCATCGCACCATCCATTTCGGTTCCGTTCACCAGTGGGCGCCGCCGAGCAGTGTTGATCCCGAACGCCGGAAAATTTCCTAGGACCGGGCCGGGAAAACGCGGCGAAACCTAGGGAATTGCGTGCTGTGGCCGCGACACGCTGCGCGAGCGCGCCGCACCGGGGACAGCGGCGCGCGGGCGGCCCGCTGTCCCCGGACCGCCGAACCCCGGACCCGGGAGTGCCGTGTGCTTCTCCGACTGCTCAGGACCGCACTGCGCCCCTACCGCGGCGCGGTCGCGCTGGTCGTCGCGTTGCAGGTCGTGCAGACGGTGGCGTTCCTGCTGCTGCCGACCCTCAACGCGTGGATCATCGACCGGGGCCTGCTGGCGGGCTCGGTTCCCACCATCTGGCGGCTGGGCGGCGTCATGGTGGTGGTCGCCGCCGTGCAGCTCGCGGCCCGGCTGGGGGCGCAGTACTTCGGCGCCCGCACTGCCGCCGCGGTCGGCCGCGACCTGCGCTCGGCGGTCTACCGCCGGGTGCAGCGGTTCTCCGCGCACGAGATCGGCCGGTTCGGCACGTCCTCGCTGAGCACCCGGACGCTCAACGACGTGCAGCAGGTCCAGGCGGTCACCGCGGACGGTCTCAACAGCATCATCGCCGCACCGATCATGTGCGTGATGAGCGTGGTGCTCGCCTTGCAGCAGGACGTGCCGCTGGCGCTGGTGCTGGTCGTGCTGGTGCCCGCCACCGCCGTGGTGGTCGTGCTGCTCCTGGCCAGGATGACCAGCCTCTACAGCCGCATCCAGGTGGGCGTGGACCGGATGAACCAGCTTCTGCGGGAGCAGGTCACCGGGGTCCGGGTGGTGCGCGCGTTCGTCCGGCACGATCACGAGCGGCAGCGCTTCGCCGAGGCCAACACCGACACCTTCCTGCTCACCCGCCGGGCGCGCAGGCTCGCCGCCGCCGTCTTCCCGCTGGTGCTGCTGATGGGCAACGGGACCACCGTGCTCGTGGTGTGGATCGGGGCCGGGCGGATCGGCTCCGGCGAACTGCGGCTGGGCGCGCTGAGCGCCTTCATCGGCTACGTCGTGCTGGTGCTCACCGCGATGGTGATCGCCATCTACGTCACGCTCACCGTGCCCAGGGCGCGGGCCGCCGCCCGGCGCGTCAGCCAGGTGCTCGACACCCGACCGGAGCTGACCCGACCCGCCGACCCGGCCGTCGAGCAGCCGCGGCGGGCCCACCTCGACCTGCGCGGGGTGGGCTTCCGCTACCCCGGCGCGGAGGAGGCGTTCCTGCGCGACATCGACCTCACCGCCCGGCCGGGCCGGACACTGGCCGTCATCGGCGGCACCGGCAGCGGCAAGACGACGCTGCTGAACCTGGTGGTGCGCGCGTTCGACGCGACCACCGGGACCGTGCTGGTCAACGGGGTGGACGTGCGCGACCTGACCGACGAGGCGCGCAGCCGCGCGGTCGGGTTGGTCCCGCAGCAGCCGTACCTGTTCGCCGGGACCGTCGAGTCCAACCTGCGCTGGGGCGACGACGCGGCCACCGAGGCCGAGCTGTGGCACGCGCTGGAGGTGGCGCAGGCGCGCGACTTCGTGGCCGCGATGCCGGGCGGGCTGCGCGCGGAGATCACCCAGGGCGGTTCCAACGTCTCCGGCGGGCAGCGGCAGCGGTTGGCCCTGGCGCGGGCCCTGGTGCGGCGCCCCGGGGTCTACCTGTTCGACGACTGCTTCTCCGGTCTCGACTACGGCACCGAGGCCCGGCTGCGGGCGGCGCTGGCACCGGAGGTGACCGACGCCGCGGTGGTGGTCGTCGCCCAGCGGGTGAGCACCATCCGCGGCGCCGACGAGATCGTGGTGCTGGAGGAGGGCCGCGTCGTGGGCCGCGGCACGCACGGGGAGCTGGTGGCGGGCAACCGCACCTACCAGGAGATCGTGCGCTCCCAGCTCACCCGCGAGGAGGAGGTCGCGTGAGCGGGCAGGACGGGGTGTCCGACCGCGGGGGGACGCTGCGCGCGGTCGCGCGGCTGCTGCGCCCGCACCGCCTGGTGCTCATCACCGGGCTGCTGGTCAGCCTGGCCGGGATCGTGGTGAACACCACCGCCCCGCTGGTGCTCGGGCGGGCCACCGACCTCGTGCTGGCCGGGGTGGCGGGGGCCGGCCTGCAACCGGGGCTGTCCAAGGACCAGGCGCTGGCCCAGTTGCGCGCGGACGGCAACGACACGCTCGCCTCGGTGTACGCGACGGTGGACGTGGTGCCCGGCACCGGGATCGACTTCGGCGCGGTGGGGTCGGTGCTGCTCCTCGCGCTGCTGCTGTTCACGGTCGGGTCCGCCTGCGGTTTCGTGCAGGAGCGGGTCGCGGCGAACGTGGTGCAGGAGGTGGCCAGGGACCTGCGGGAACGGGTGGAGGCGAAGCTGTCGCGGCTGCCGCTGTCCTACTTCGACGCACACTCCCGGGGTGAACTGCTGGGCCGGATCACCAACGACGTGGACAACCTCCAACAGGTGCTCCAGCAAACCCTGGGCCAACTCTTCTCTGCCGTGCTGTACTCGGTCTCCCTGATCGCGCTGATGTTCGTCATCTCCCCGATCCTGGCGATCTCGCTGCTGGTGAGCGTCCCGGTGTGCACGGTGGTGGCCACGCTGCTCAGCGCCAGGGCCCGGCCGCGCTTCGACGAGCAGTGGGCCGCCACCGGCGCCCTGGCCGCGCACGTCGAGGACACGTACACCGGGCACGCGCTGGTGCGTGCGTTCGGGCGGCGGGCCCGCGGCGAGGCGGAGTTCGACGCGCACAACGACGCGGCGTACCGGGCGGGCTCCTCGGCGCAGTTCCTGGCCGAGACGATCGAACCCGCGCTGCTGTTCGTGACGAACCTGAACTACGTCGTCGTCGCGGTCGTCGGCGCGCTGCGGGTGGCCGCGGGGGCCCTGTCGATCGGCGACGTGCAGGCGTTCATGCAGTACGCCAACGTCTTCAGCAACCAGGTGGGCCAGGTCGGTGCCGCCGTGGGGAAGTTCCAGTCCGGCCTGGTCTCGGCCGAGCGCGTGTTCGCGCTGCTCGACGCCGAGGAGGAGCCCGCCGACCCGGCCTCGCCCGCGACGCCCGCCACCACCACCGGCCGGGTGGAGTTCGAGGACGTGGGTTTCCGCTACACCCCGGACCGCCCGCTGATCGAGGGCCTGTCGCTGTCGGTCCCCCCGGGTGCGACGGTGGCGATCGTGGGCCCCACCGGTGCGGGCAAGACCACCCTGGGCAACCTGCTGATGCGCTTCTGCGAGCCCGACTCCGGGCGGATCCTGCTCGATGGCGTGGACATCGCGTCGATGCGGCGGGCGGACCTGCGGTCCCGGATGGGCCTGGTGCCCCAGGACACCTGGCTGTTCGAGGGAACCGTGGCCGAGAACATCGCCTACGGCCGCCCCGGCGCGAGCCGGGAGGAGGTCGTGGCCGCGGCGAAAGCCATGCGGGTGGACCACTTCGTCCGGACGCTGCCCTCGGGCTACGACACGGTGCTCGACGAGACGACGGGCATCAGCGCGGGCGAGAAGCAGCTCATCACCGTGGCGCGGGCCTTCCTGGCGGGCCCGTCGGTGCTGGTCTTGGACGAGGCGACCAGTTCCGTGGACACCCGCAGCGAACTGCTGGTGCAGCGGGCCATGGCCGACCTGCGCCGGGGCCGGACCAGCTTCGTGATCGCGCACCGGCTCTCCACCGTCCGCGACGCCGACCTGATCCTGGTGATGCGCGGCGGCAGCATCGTCGAACGCGGCACCCACGAGGAACTCCTCGCCGCGGGCGGGGCCTACACCGCCCTGGTCAACTCCCAGTTCGCCGCCACCCCGTGACGACCCGCCCGCGGGGGGCGCAACACCCCAGCCCTAGGGATTTTCGGTCGGTCGCGCCTCGACACTGGCCCTCGTCCCGCGACCGTCGAGAGGAACGACCGTGACCTCAGCCGATGAGCTGCCGAAGATGACCGAGATGTTCTCGCCCCTGTTCGGGCGCAACGACTACCTCCGGGAACTCCAGGCGGGAAAACCGATCTGGAAGGTCCGCACCCTCGCGGGCGACGAGGCGTGGCTGGTGGTGCGGCACGCGGAGATCCGCGCGCTGCTGGTGGACCGCAAGCTGGTGCGCTCGCACCCCGACCCGGACAACGCGGCGCAGTACGTGCGCAGCCCCATCTTCGACATGGTCCGGTCGGAGCCGATCGACCACGCCGACTTCCGCGCCGTGCTCACCCCGTTCTTCTCCCGTGCCTCGATGCGGCGGATGGAACCGGTCGTGGTGTCGATCGTGGACGAGCTGGTGGAGGCGCTGGCCGCCCGCACACCCCCGGTGGAGGTGCAGGAGCAGTTCTCCGTTCCGATGGGGATGCGGGTGCTGTGCGCGTTCGTCGGCGTCCCGGACGAGGACTGGGCGGCGCTGCACGGCATGCTCTACGAGATGGCCACCATCGACGCCGACGGGGATCACGCCACCCGGTACACCACCAAGGTGGGCCAGTACCTGCGGGAACTGCTCACCCGCAAGCGCGCGGAACCGGGCGCGGACGTGCTGTCCGGGCTGATCGGGTCAGGCCTGTCCGACGACGAGGTGGCGCGGCTGGGCACCATGCTCATCTTCGCGGGCGGCGACAGCGTGTCCAACAGCGTCGGCTACGCCCTCGGCAGGCTGGCGGCGAACCCGCGCCTGCGGGACGCGCTGATCGAGGACACCGACCTCGTCCCAGCCGCTGTGGAGGAACTGCTGCGCACCGCCACCTACGGCGGCGGCGCGCACCCGCACTACGCCGCCCAGGACATCGAGATCGCCGGGGTGACCATCCGCGCCGGGGACCTCGTGCTGCCCGACTTCGCACTGGCGAACTTCGACGAGCGG
Organism: Actinokineospora sp. PR83; assembly: GCF_021056305.1. Lineage (NCBI taxonomy): Bacteria > Bacillati > Actinomycetota > Actinomycetes > Pseudonocardiales > Pseudonocardiaceae > Actinokineospora > Actinokineospora sp. PR83. The sequence goes on along the minus strand of NZ_JAJCXD010000016.1, from coordinate 161,259 downwards.
GCCTTCGACAACCCCGACGAGATCGACTTCACCAGGCAGTCCAACCCGCACCTGGCGTTCGCGCACGGCGTCTGGCACTGCCTCGGCGCGCCGCTGGCCCGGATGGAGCTGGCCATCGCGGTCCGGGCGCTGCTGGCCCGGTTCCCGACGCTGTGCCTGCCCGACGTGGCGGAGCGCCCGGGCGCCAAGGACCAGGCCAGGCTCGGCTCCACGATGGACCGGCTCGTCCTCGCCTGGTGAACGGCCCGGTCGTCGAGGTGCGCACGGCCGCCCTGTTCGCCCGCGTCCCCCACTACCGCCTCGCGGTCCCGATCGACGACATCCCCATGACCAGCGACCCCCAGCTGGGCGGGGGTGTCGCCGAACCCCCGGTGGCCTGGTAGGCGGTCGTGCCGCAGGAACGACGTCCGCACCACCGGCCGACGTCGTTCCGGCGGCACCTCCCCCCAGCAGGTTCGTCAGCGGCCGGGCCGCCCTCGTCCAGGGTGGCCGCGACGGCACCGACCTCTGCGCGCCCCGCACTCCACATCAAGGTGCTTTTCGCTTCCAGGGCGCCTCCAGGTCCACCCAGTAGTGGTGCCCCTGCGACAGGTAGTCGATCTCCCCTCGGGAGGGGATCACCGATTCGATCACATCGTCGCGGATCACGATGTCGAATTCGAGGTCTTCGTCGTCGTAGCGGCAATGCGGACACGACTGGGCGCTGTCGCCCTGCACGCCGATCAGGTGGTGGCCCGGTTCCCCTTCGGCCTGGTCTGGACCATCCCACACCACCGAGTCGCCGACGTGGTACTTGTGGAGCCCGACTTCGGCGAACTGGTACTGCACCCACCGAGAGCTCCTGTGGTGACAGCGAGAGCATTCGACTTCCTCGGAACTGAGGACCACGTTGAACATCCCCATCAGTAGCTCCTTCGCTTCCACCGCACCCCACGGCGACCGACCCGTTCCTTCACCCCACCGAAGCACCCTCTCACCTGCCCTCGCACTGCCCACACCCACACGAACACGACGACCGACCCTCGCTTGAAGACGAACCCCGCGACCTCAGGGTTCCGGGCGTCACCTGGAGGGCGGTCCGGTCGTGATCCGGTCCAACCACTCGGTGAGCAGTCGGCGCTCGGCGGGGCTGAGCACGTCGAGGTCCGGCACTGCGGTGCGCAGGGCTGCCGCCGCCGCGGTCGCTCCGTTGGTGGGCGGCGTCCGCGCCTCGGTGAGGATCGCGTTGAGCAGCGCTTGGTACGCGGTGTCGGCCAAGGCGGGGTTTCGGCGGTCGGGGGCTTCGGCGATCAGGGCGAGGATGGTGCCCGTGCCGACCGCGTGGGTCAGGTCCGCGGCGAGCTGTTCGCCGACGCGCAGGCGACCGGTGGCCGCGATGCGCCTGATGCGGGCCAGCAGGACCTCGCGCCCCGCCCGGGTGGCGGGTGAGGTGGACGTTCGGCGCGGGTCGACCACGAGGGCGTAGACGGCGGGGTTGGCGAGACCGAAACCGATGTGCAGGTCCCAGCCGGTGCGGAAGTCCTCCAGCGGGTCGGCGCCGTGGTCGACGGCCTTGTGCCCCGCGTACGCGGCGTACGCGTGCTCGGCGACCGCATCGAGCAGGCCGTCCTTGTCCCCGAACAGCCGGTAGATCGCGGGTGGTTGCAGACCGGCAGCCGCGGCGACGGCCCGCGTCGTGACCGCGTCCGGTCCGTGTGCGGTCAGCAGGTCCATCGCGACCTCGATCAGCTGGGTCCGGTTCTGCGCGGCGGCCACCATGGTTCCAACGATAGCGGATCGTTGCTAACAGCGTGATATCACTGATAGCTTGCGAATGATTCCAATGGAAACGAGGCTGTCATGATCATCGTGACCGGAGCGACGGGGCGACTCGGCCGCCGCGTCGTCGAGCGGCTGCTCGAACGACTTCCCGCGGACCAGGTCGGCGTCAGCGTGCGCGAGCCCGCGAAGGCGCGGCACCTCGCCGACCGCGGGGTCCAGGTCCGCCGGGGGGACTTCGCCGAGCCCGCGACGCTGCCCGGGGCTTTCGCCGATGCCGAACAGGCGTTGCTGGTGTCCAGCGACAGGTTCGGCGAGGAAGCGCTTCGCCTGCACCGCGCCGCGGTGTCGGCTGCGGTCCGGGCCGGGGTGGGGCGCGTCCTCTACACCAGCCACCAGGGGGCCGCCGCGGACTCGCTGTTCGCGGCGATGCCCGACCACGCGGCCACCGAGGAGGTCTTGGCCGAGGCGGGTGTGCCGTGGACGTCGCTGCGCAACGGCTTCTACGCGTCCACCGTGCAGCAGTTGGTGGGGCGGGCCCGGGAGACCGGAGAGCTGCGCGCCCCCGAGGACGGCCCGGTGTCCTGGACCACCCACGACGACCTGGCCGAAGCGGCCGCGATCGTGCTCGCCGAGCCGGGGCGCTTCGACGGGCCGACCCCGCCGCTGACGGCCGGGCAGGCGCTCGACCTCGCCGACGTCGCCGCGATCCTCTCCGAGTCGGCCGGGCGTGCGATCCGCCGGGTCACGGTCGACGACGAGGACTACGTGGCCGACCTGGTGGGGCACGGGATGCCGGAGCCCCACGCCCGGGCCATGCTCGGGGTCTTCCTCGCGTCGCGCCGCGGGGAGTTCGCGGTCGTCGACCCGACGCTGCGGGACTTGCTCGGACGTCCGCCGCGAAGCGTGCGGGACCTGCTCACCGCGTCCTCGCACTCATCCGGCCAGGCCGCGCACACGACGTGACCGCTCGGCGGCACCTCCCCTCGGCGGTCGACCAGTTCTTCGAGCCGCGGTTCAGCGCCCCAGTCGCCGCAGGACGTCGGTCGTGATCGAGGTCATCAGGGTCTCCGTGGTCCGGACGGCGGCGGCGGGCGGGGTTTCGACGTACCCGTAGCTGATGGCGATCCGGAGGACGTTGTGCCCGACCGCGATGGCGTTCTGCCGGAACACGAAAACCGCCGTCCTGCCGCTCTTCACGGCGGTCTGGGTGACGGACACGACCCTGCTCGGGTGGGGCTGTCCGGTGTTCGACAGGATCCGCATGGTCCCGTCCCAGAACGGGGTGTCGAAGTCCTCCGCCGGGAGCCGGAACTCCGGACAAGCCGCGACCTCCCGGTCGATGCCGGAGAGGTCCTGGGGATCGGTGTGGGACTCCAGGGACACGGCGACGTCCATGCCGCTGACCGTGCCTTCGGCGGTGACGCTGTACGCCCTCTCCAGTTCCACCGCAGGCGCTGAGGCCGCCTCCGCTGCCGCCACCTCCCTGATCACGTCATCGCACGACTTCGGTTGGAAGGTCACCCCGGTGGCGGGCGGCAACGGCTCTTCCGCCTCGAACGGTCGGGGCATCAGCGCGGGCAGACCGGAGAGCGCCGCGGTCGCTGTCGTGCTGTCCAGCGGCCGACCGGGATCGGCCGTCCCCGGGACGGCGGGAAGCGGCTCCGGGACCTGGTGGGGCGAGGCGGCCAGGCTGAACCGGGTGTCGCCTTCCCGCACGGTCACCGGGGTCAGGAACCCGCCGACCAGGAGCAGAGCCAGACCGGCGGTGGCCAGGCACGCGAGCGGGCCCCACGCGAACGCGCGGGGTCCGCGAGCGGAGCGCCTGGTCACGGCGATCACGACGAGCGCGACCGGCGCGCACACCAGGAGCGCCACGAACAACGACCAGGTGGGGTTCCGCACGGCCATCCACACCATGGTCCAGTTGCGACCGATGTCATCGGCGAAGGTCACCGCGTACTGGACCGAACCCGCCCACAGCACAGCGGACACCGAGGTGGCCACCGCGGTCGGCACCGACCTGCCGACCACCAGCGCGGTGAGCAGGGCCACGACCCCGACCAGTGCGCTGACCCACCCCATCTGGATGACGAGGAACATCCGCCGGTCCACGTCGTCGCTGTGGCGCAGGACCAGCGACAGGCCCGCGGCCACACCACCCACCGTGCCGGTGAGCAGGGCGATCCCCGAGCACTGGCGCACGACCGACCACCCCGCGGGCCGATTCCCCCACACGACCAGGAGCACCCCCGCCAGCACCACCCACAGGGTGTGGCCCCAGAGGTCGAACCCCACCGTCGCCAGGTGGAACCGCACCGCGGCGAGGTCGTCGAACATGGTGTAACCGATCATGCTGTAGGTCACGGCGGTGATCGCGCCCCCGAGCACCGCGGCCACGGCGACCACCGCACCCACCCGGGCGAGCCGCGAGGCACGGGCGCCGGACGCCTGGGCGCAGCCGATCGCGAAGGCGGTGGCCGCGAAGCTCACGACGACCAGGAACAGCAGCAGGACCGGCCACCGCGGCCCCACCGTACTCGCGATCCGGGAGTCCGCACCGGGCGGGTGCGCGAGGAACCCCAGCACCAGCCCGCACATCGACCCCACCCACGGCGACACCCACCCCGCCTCCCCCGCGGCGCGACGCGTCCAAGCGGGCACCACGATGACCGCCCACACCAGTGCGCCCAGACCGGCCGAGATCGTGAGCGGCCACCGCTGCTCGTCGAACAGCGAGCCGAAGGTGTCCTGCGATAGCTGGAGGGCGAACTGGTAGGCGAACATGGCCGCCAACCCCGCTGCCGCGCTGAACAGGAACCCGCTCTCCCATAGCCGGGCCTTGCCGACCTCCTGCCGTTCCTCCGGGGTCGGGTGCACGGCGAAGACCTGGCGCAGCCGGGAGACCGGTTCCCCGGCCGGGGAAACCGCTGTCCGAACGGCTTCGCGATCGCCCAGGGCCTCCGCCGCGTACTCGTCCGCCACCAGCTCGCGGCGCCTGAGCAACGCGGCGCGCAGCAGCAGGGCGGCGACCGCCGCGACGACCGCCGTGATCACGGACCCGTTGTAGTACCGGAGGACCAGGGAGAACTTCAGGCTCGACGCCACGCTCAGCACGAACGCGGGCACGAGCAGCCACCCCGTCCACCAGACCGCCGAGGCCCACAGCAGGTCCCGCGACCGGATGTGCCCGAATTCGTGCAGGACCACCACGTCGAACGCGGTGACCGGCGCGTGCTCGTACGCCGAGGGCACCACCACCCAGGGCGATCGGAAGGGCAGACCCGTCGTGTAGGCGGTGCGCACGCCGGAGGCCGGTGGCACGAGCACCAGCCTGGGCCGGGAGCGCCCCAGCAGCCCCTGGCTGTCGCACAGGACTCCGAACCGCTCGGCGAGCGCCGCCACCGCGACCTCCCGGCGGTGGAGCCTGCGGCGGTCGGCGAACCCGCCGACCAGCATGAGGAGCAGGGCCACCGCGGGGAGCACCAGCGCGCCGACCAGTGCGGCCGTTCCGTGTTGCGCGGTGTAGTCCGCCGTGCACGCCGCGAGCGTGTCCTTCAGGTGGAGGGGAATGCTCTGCCACCCGACCGGGTCATCCCCCGGTACGACCCCGGTCCCGGCCAGGCAGGCCAGCGCGACGGCGTTGCCACCGAAGTTGTTGACCTCGAAGAACGCCTGCGCGGCCCCGGCACCCGCACTGGCGAGCATCAGCAGGACGAGCAGGTGGACCCACCACAACCGCCGCGGTACGCCCGCTCGCCGCAAAGTCACCATGCCCCGGGGTCGACCCGAGGTGGCATCGCGTTACGGTCGACCACGGGTAACGAACATGATCGTCCGGAACCGTAATGCCCCCCGGTCGCACGACGATGACCAGGCAAGACCCGCAACCACGATCGGATGGTCGGATGACAGGCATGGCGCGACCGGGAGCCACCGGCGAACGCGGCTCGGACGTCCTGCGGGTCCCCGCGGTCGACGCCGCCCGCGCGATGGTCACCGCGGCGGCGCCGACCCAACTCCCCCACTTCGCCCAGGTCACCGACGCCTGGGACGAGGGCGTCCTCCCGGGCCGCGGCTCGGCGGGCTGGACCGGCGGCTCGGTCGGCTCGAACATCGACCCCCAGGTCCTCAGCGACGTCGTGTACCCCCTCCTGACCAGCACCGTCGCCCAGGTCGTCGGCGCGGCGGGCTTCGTGGGCCTGCAACGCCGCAAGTGGTGGCGCCGCAAGCCCAAGGGCCAACTGAAGTCGGCGGTCCTCGAAGTCCCCGCGGCCAAGCTCGACGAGTTCCACCGCAAGTGCGTCGCCCACGGCACCACCCTCGGCCTGTCGGTGGCGGAGGCGACCCTGATGGCCGACGCGTTGATCGGCTTCCTCCGGGACAACGGCTGACCCGCGTCGGCGGCAGCGCGCTGCGGCCGACGCGGGCAGGTGACCGGCGCGGGCTGCGGCGAGGGACACCGAAACTCCCGCGCCACGACTCCTGGGTGACCGGGGAGGGGTCAGGGGCGCAGCAGGTAGCCGAGCAGCCTGCGGCGCTCGGCGGCGTTCTCCGGCCGCGGGTTGAACACCGCGTCGAGCAGCGGCAGCACCCGGGCGCGGGCCTCGCGGGTCCGCATGACCCGCTTCCAGAGCCACAGGTTGAGGTCGTAGCGCCACTTCGGCATGGTCGCCAGCTTGAGCACGTTGACGACGTTGCCGCGGGCCTTGCCCGGCAGCGCCCGGACGTCCTCCGGCGTGGTGAGCAGCGTCTCGGGCAGCACGTCGAGGCCGTGCGCGGTCATGAAGGCGAAGTCGGTCGGCCAGGCCGCCGCCCACAGGTAGTCGACCATCCGGCACCAGCCGCGCAGGAACGTGACCTCCTGCTCCGGCCACGGACTGGTGTCGACCTCGGCGAGCGCGCCGACCACCACGTCCAGGCACGTCTTGTGCGCCTTCCACAGGGCCGTGCGCGCCGGTTCCTGGTCCGTCGCTCCGCCCTCGCGCACCAGGGTGAAGTAGGCGCTCCAGTCGGCCACCCCGGCGGCCAACTCCTCCGGCACGACCCCGCCGGTGACGTACCGGAACCGCGAGCGGGTCGGCGGGTCGGCCACCGGCAGGGCGGGCACCACCCCGGCGGCCTCCGCCCCCAGCCACGGGATGACGCTGAGCGTGTAGTTGCCGTAGCCCCACGGCGAGTCCGGGTCGATCCGCCCGTCCTGCCGGGTGCCCGCGCCGAGCCTGCCGGTGCGGAACTGCCACTGGTGCTGGAACATCAGACCCCACAGGGGGTTGTGCCGGTTGTCGGCACCGAACCTGTCCGCCGGGTTGGTGCTCTGGATCATCAGCCGGTAGGCGGCCATCCGCTGCTCGAAGCGGAACGGGTCGAACGCCGTCCCCAGGTCTTCCGCCGTCGTCCAGACCGAGTACAGGTCCAGGGTTGCGAGTTCCTCGGGGTGGGCCATGATCGAGATTCTCGCACGGATCCGGACGGTGTCCGGCGGCACGCGACCGTGCGGGCCCCCTTCGGGTTCACTTCCCCGCATCCGGAATCCGCCAAGCGCGGCAGATCCCCATCCAGTACAACACCCCTGCGTGAACGGGACCATTCCGTTCGGGGCTACCACGAGGACTGATTGCGCGACCGAACCGGTGCGCTCCGTTCCGCAAGGCGCAACAGGAGTTGCGCGAGCGACGCTTCCGGACACCGGCGCCGGCGCAACTTTCACCGCCCGCAGGAGTAGGCGGCTGTCCTCCTGGTGGCCTGAGGCGATCCAGGGTCAGCTCTGGGCGATGATCGAGAATTCCTTGCGCTGCCAGGCTCCCAGGTACGCGGTCACATCTGCCTTTGGGGTTTCGCCAGCCAACGGATCGGTCTTCGGTGCGTCAACACCGCTGCGGCGCCCGTCGATCAGGTGCCTCAGCGGCAGCGAGGCGGAAGAGGTCTTCGGCAACCACCCTTGACCGTCCGCAACATGCTCCACAAAAGGCAGGAGTAACAGCGATCTCAGATCTCTACCGATTTTCAAAAGTCCTTGATAGGCCCGCGAATACTCATCCAGGAAAGATTCTGGATTGGATTTGGCCGACCATTGTTTCGGGTCTTCGATCCACGGAGTCGGCGCTTGGAGGAGCGCTTGGAACAGCATCTCCTCCTCCTCGCCGGAAAAGCGCATTCCGTCCTTCGCACGCTGGATGAAGTAGTCGAGCAGCGTTGCCCCACTATTGCCCGCCCTGATGTTGCGGACGTAGAGGTGCTGCGGTCCGTGGCGCAGCACCAGGACGCTCAACCTCCCGTCGTCGGCCACCATGGCCCGCGGTGCGATCCTCCTCCACTCGTCATACGCGTCCCGGTTCCGCTGGACGATGTGACTGCTCATCTCAGCCAACGCCCCGGTCGCCGTTCCATCCCGATCGACGAACCGCCGCTGCAGCGCCTGTCCGATCAACAAGGCGGAATCGCGGCCCTGGGAGATCCCGGCGCTGAGGGCGTCGACGAGCGTCCGGCGCACGACGAGGCGGTTGGCCTCCGAGCAGTTGTTCAGGAGCACCGAGAAGGCGTGTTCGGCGCTGGCCCTCTCGGCCAATTCCGGTGCGTGTGCGCGGAACACCGGCTTCGCATCGATCAGGTCGAAGATCTTTTCCAGCATGGCCCTGACGAATGCGCGTATGAGTCCGTGGTCGGGGTAGGTGTAGCCAAGGACCTGGGCGGCGAACCTGTGATAGTTCCAGAAGTTCGACGGGTCTTCCCGGGCGGAGGCGGCCAAGGCCCGCAGGAAGTTGTCCACCCCCGCGTCCTGGTTGCGATCGAGTTGCTGCAGGGCGACCTGCGCGATCACGTCCCACCCGCCGGTCAGCACCTTTCGCCGGAGCGCCTCCCAGAGCTGCGCCGCATCCGGGTGCGTCCTCGTCAGGTGCTCCGCCGCGAAGTACTCCATGAACGTCCGGTGGGTGAAGCCGTACAAGGGCTCGAACGACGATGCTCCGACGTCCGTGAGTATCCAGATGCGCCCCGTGCAGAAAGCGACGAACCCCTCTGCCGTGAAAAAGGCTTCATCCTTCTCGAAGTTCTTCGCTATCAACTGGGTTGCCAAGATGTGGACCACCCGCTGCCTGGAGAGGGTCTGCTCGTTCTTGTTGCTCTCGACCATGAACCACGCGAGGTACTGGATCGCGGACCTGACGTGGCCGCGGAACTGCATGGGCATGGGGATTCCCCTGATGTTGTCCCACTTGTCGAAGAGCATGCTCGCGCAACGCTCGTAGACTTGGGCCAAGTTCTCCGGGATGAACCGGTCTGCGGAGTACATCGTGCAGATCAGGGCGAGCATCAAGGGGTTTCTCCGGAGTTCGAAGACCATGATGCTTTCTTTCTTGAGCGCCGCGGCGAGACGCGCCTGCTCGATCGCCTTGGCGCCACTGTCCAGGGCGAACCACTTGTCGATGTACTCCTCGACCCTGGCGGTGTCCCAGTCCAGCACAGTGCCCACGGCGAACACCCCGCTGTCCAGCGGGGCTTCGTCGTACCCGACGATGCGGGCGGTGACCACGATCGGGACCGAGGGGAACAGTCGGCTGAAGTTCTCGACGAGCCGCACGAAACGCTTCCGCAGGGCGGTGTCGGTCAGTTCGTCGATCCCGTCGAGGATGAGCACCGCACGCCCGTTCCGCAGGAGGTACTCCACGGCGTTGGCGGGTGGTTGCAGGTTGTAGGGGTCGCGGCACGCCTGCTCGACGTAGTGGACCAGAGTCTTCCTGTCGCTGCTGAGTTCGCTGGTGAGGTCCCGCACCTCGAGCAGGAACGGCGTTCTCCCCTCTGAGCCCCGCACGTTGTCGGACGCGATGTCGAACGCGAGCTTCGCCGCGAAGGTGGACTTGCCCGCACCCGGGTTGCCCAGGATCACCGAGCGGCACCCGGGGAGGATGACCGATTCGATGTCCAGCTCTTCGGGGTGAGCGTGGAAATCTATCTTCGGCGAGACGAAGAGCTGGTCGTAGGCGACCGGCTGGGTCACCCCGAGGTGCGGCAGGCGCAATGTGTCCTGTGCCCGCACCTGCCGCCGCAGGTTCTCCGCGAAGGCGTAGATCTCGTCGAGCTTGATCACCTCTTGCAGGAGCCGCGAGTTCGCCGTCGCAGCTCCGACAAGGTGCGCTGCCGACGCGGCCGTGGTCGGACTTATGCGTCGACCCGCGAAATGGGTGTCGATGATACTCCGCGTCGCCACGCTGAAAGCCTCTGTGATCACATCGGTGGCAGTGATCACCAGTTCAGCGCGGAGCCGGACGTTGTTCCGCAGACCGTACCTGATCTGCTGACGCACCTCGACCCGAAGTTCTTCATATCGAGGTTTGTTGTGGCTCACACCCAAGACGTATTGGAATACCACTTCCTCGAACTCGGCCGACGTGAGGTAGTTGTGAAGTCGGGAGACTTCTTCGTTGGTCAATTCACCGACCAATGAGTCGACAACCAGAGTTGCAACCGTGGGACGGGACTCATGATGGGACTTGGCAATGCGGCGCTTCTGGGAAATTTTTCCGAACAGCTTTTCGCCGACACCCGTGATGGTGCGCAGCATCGCGGACTCGAGAGACACCGTCACACCCCAGGGCTGAACGCTTGACCGGGCCTTGAACCCTACCAGGATGCAGCGCTCGAACGCTTGTCCTTGGTCGCGCGCGGAACCCCTGCGCGGCCGAGTTGAGGTGCGCCCGGGTCCGACGAGAACCTGGTCCACGCTCCAGCAGCGCGGGAGGCGCTCGACGGCGCGGGTCACGGTTCGGTGCAGGCGTCCGAGGTGCTGCGCCGGTCGGCGAGGAAGATCGTCTGGGCCATCATCCGGTAGCCGGACATGCCCTCGCGCAGGGTTTCGATCGACTCCTCCGGGTGCACGGAGTCGATGACCGCGTGCGGGCCGACGGCGTTGAACTGGTGGGAGACACCGCGTGGGATCTGCATGTCCACCCAGGAGTTCTCCGGCACCACCACGGTGTGCCGGTCCCTGGGCACCGGGGCGTCGGGCAGGGCGTCGACGAAGGTCCGGAGGGGGGCGCCGGGCCAGTGGGCGTCGAGGACGGTGATGGGGACCAGGCTGGAGACGCGGATGGTGGTGGCGGGGCCGGTCATCATCCGCACGAACCGGAGGCCGGTGTGCAGGTGCATGCGGGAGCAGACGCCGCGTTCGCGCACGTCGTAGAAGTCCATCAGGTAGCGGTCGGCGAAGAAGCCCTCGAAGGGGGCCTCCGCCATGTACACGTCGCCCTCCTCGAACTCCTGGGCGCGCTTGAGGGCTCCCGGTGGGGTCGGCGACTCGCGCTCGCGGGCGTGCGCCTCGCGCACCACCCCGGCCAACGCGGTCACCACGGCCAGCGCCGGTTCGGGCGGCAGCCGCAGCAGCGGGGTGAGCCGGTTGCGGTCGGGGTCGGTGTGCGTGGCGAGGTCGATGTGTTCGTCCTCGTGGTCCGGGGAGCGCTTCATCCGGGTCATCGGGTGCACCTCACTTCGCTGGGGTGGTCGTCCGGTCGGTCCACAGCAGACCGCCGAGGTCGTGCCGCCCGGCCCGCAGGACGGCGGCGCCGCGCGGGCCGGAGCGCGCCGCCTGCCACGCCCACCGGTCGAACGCGGCGCACACCGGGTCGTCGTCGGCCCGCACGGGTGGGCAGCGCGGGACCAGGGCGGCCAGCGGGCCGGTGTCGATCTCCTCCGCGCAGGCGGCGGCGTGGCCGAGGAGCCGTTCGTAGCGGCTCGGGGAGATGCGCCTGGTCACCAGTGCGCGGCCCATCGCGGTGCGCATCGGCTTGCCGGTGGCGGTGGCCCGGTACCCGCCGAAGGCCAGCACCGAGGGGCGGACCGCGGCCCGTTCGACGACCGCGCGGACGGCGTCGATCGACTGGTCGGTGGCCACCAGCCCGACGTCGTGGCCGAGGGCGGGTTCGGGCACGGCGACCGCGGCGTACACCCCGGGCAGCGCCCAGTCGCGTTCCAAGTCGACCGGGTGGTGCTTCTCCCCGCCGCGGTCGATGCGCTCGGTGCGCCTGCCGCGCAGCACCAGGAGCCCGTCGCGCCACTCGCCGAGGTCGCCGGTGCGCAGCCAGCCGTCCTCGGTGACCGCGGCGGCGGTGGCGGCCGGGTCGTCCCAGTAGCCGTCCACCAGGTCGGGGGTGCGCAGCCACACCTCCCCGGCTTCGATCCGCACCTCCGTCCCCGGCAGCGGGACACCGACCGGCGGGTGGGCGTCGAGGTAGGCGGCGCGGAAGTCGGCCCCGGTGAGGCGGGGCGTGGTGAGGCTGGAGTTCACCGCCCCGGTGAGCCCGTACCCCTGCCGCAGCCGGTCGCCGTAGAGCCGGTGGAAGCAGGCGGCGAGGGCGCGCGGGAGCGGGGCGGCGGCGGTGACCAGGTAGTCCAGCGCGTCCGGCCACGGCGGGGCGGGCACGATCGCGGCGGTGCGCGCCCCGCCGCGATCGAGGTCGGCGAGGTGGCCCGCGGGGTCGAACGTGGTGTGCAGGACCAGCGGACTGCCGGTGGTGTGCGTGCCGAGCAGCGACAACACGAGTGCGTTGCAGTGGTACAGCGGCAGGCAGGTGCCGTGCGGGCGGTCGGGGGTGATGTCGTGCAGCTCGGCGGTCTTGGCGGTGTTTCCCAGCACGGCGCGGTGGTGGGCGATGTCGAGGAGGTGTTCGGTGAGGTGGCCGCCGATGAGCGGGCACCAGTCGGCCCAGTCCGGCACCGCGGTCGGGCCGGTGGTGGCCAGGTGGACGGCGTCGCCGGGGTAGGGCTCGGGCCGGTGCCCGGACATCAGCCGGGCGTGGCGGCGGGACATGGCCACCAGGCGGTCGACGTCGTCCTCGGTGAACGTGGCGAGCAGGCTGCCCTCGCACCGCAGCAGCGCGGACACCTCGGGGTGGGTCAGCCGCTCCGGCGGGTACTCGTCGTCGCGGTGGCCCGCGGCGGTGAGCACCTCCGCACCGCGGGCGCGCAGCCGGATGGCCATGGCGTGCGACACGAGCCCGCCGAAGGACCAGCCGAGCAAGTGGTAGGGCCCGTCCGGGGAGCGGGCGAGCAGTTCCTCCACGTAGGACTCCGCCGGCTCCTCGATGGAGCCGGGGCCGGTGTGGGTGCGCGGGTCGTCGGCGTCGATGCCGTAGACCGGGTGGGTGCTGTCGATGTGGCCGAGCAGCCCGGCGTAGAGCCCGCTGATGCCGGACGGGGAGTGCACGCGGAACACCGGCGCCCCCATGTCGGCGTACCCCTCCCAGAGGTAGGAGGAGTCCGGAGCGGCCTGCTCGGCGAACCAGATTCCCGCCTGGGCGGCGAGAACGGGCAGGTCCTCCAAGGTGATCAGTTCCCCTCGACTCGGGCGGACTGGTCATGACTCCGGGCGACCTCGACGTTACACAAAGATCCCGTAAAGCAAAGTAATGCACTGGTAAAGTGACTTGTGTCATGCCCGTCCCCAGAGGCAGGGCGTTCGATCGCTGCTGCGATTGGCGGTGCTACGCCGTGCGGCGGCTCCCTAGGCTGACCGCAGGAATGCGGCGCAGGGTCTGGAGGAACGACGTGTCCCCTTTTCGCACGACGCGCAAGCGGCGGTTCGGGCGTGTGCTCGCGGTGGTCCTGGCGGCCCTGGTGATGCTCGTCGGGGTGTTCGTGACCTCAGCCAGCGCGTGCTCGTGCTTCCCCGACGGCGAGGGCTCGCGTTACGCCCGGGCGGACCACGTCTTCACCGGCCTGGTCCTGGGCAAGGAAACCCTCACGGGCACCGACCCGGACAACACGCAGGACGACGTGATCCGCTACCGGGTCCTCCGGTTGCAGACCTACAAGGGGCAGCCGCCGATCCTGGTGAACGTCGACACCTCGATTTCGGGCGCCACCTGCGGCATCTCCCTCAACGTCTGGGAAACCTACCTGGTCTTCGCCTCCGGTGACGCGAGCGACCGGGTCGTCGAAACCGGCCTGTGCTCCGGCACGCGCCCGGCGTCGCAGGGCCCGCCGATCACCGAGGAACCGCCCACCACCACGACGGTCGTGCCCACCCCGACCACCGCGGCCGTCGCACTGGCCGCCTCGACCCCCTCGCCCTGCGCGGCGGCGTAGCGCACCCCGGCCGCCTCAGCCCGCGGCGACCTCGTCGTCGGCGCGGGGCTTGAGGCCCGAGACAGGGACGAGGCCCCACTCCTCCAGCGCGGACCGGACCTGCTCGGCGGCGTCGATGTTGAGCGGGCTGCTGGTCCAGAGCGCGTAGGGGAGGTTGAGGAAGCGGCGCTGCTTGACCGCGGGGAGGTCGGCGATGCCGGGGCGGGCGGTCAGCAGGTCGATCTTCTGCTGGAAGGTCTGCGGCGGGTAGTCGACGAACAGGAAGGCGGCGGGGTCGGCGGCGGCGACGCGTTCCCAGGAGACCGCAGTCCAGGTGTCGTCGAGGTCGGCGAGGGCGTTGCGGGCGCCCGCGGCGTCGAGGATGGCCTGCGGGGCGCCGAAGCGGCCGCTGGAGAACACCGTGTCGCTGGCGCTGTCGAAGAGGAACACCGTCGGCGGGGTGGGCGCTTGCGGTGCCGCGCGGAGTGCGGCCAGGCGGGTGTCCAGGTCGGTGCGCACGTCCGCGGCCTGGGGAGCGCGGCCGGTGATGGTGCCGAGGTTGGTCAGGTCCTCGCGCAGCGCCTGCCAGGGGTCGACGATCCCCCGGGCGCGTTGGCCGTCCTGCTGCCTGCAGCTCTCGGTCAGGATGTACGGGGCGATGCCCTGGGCTCGCAGCGAGTCGGGGGTCAGGCCCTTTTCCTCGCTGTAGCCGTAGTTCCACCCCGCCACCACCACGTCGGGCCGTTGGGCGATGATGGTTTCCTTCGACGGGTACTGCGGGGCGACCTGGTTGAGCGCGTCCACGGCCGGGCCGTAGTGCGCGCGCAGGGTGGCGGTGTCGCGCTGGAGGCTGGACACGGCGGCGACGCGGTCCTGGGCGCCGAGGGCCAGCACCATGGCGATCATGTTGCCGTCGTTGACGAACAGGCGTTGCGCGGGCGCGGGGAACTCCCCCGCCGTGCCGCAGTTGGTCACCGTGGCGGTGCCGCCGCCCCGCGGTTGTTCTGGCGCGCTGCCGCACGCGGTGAGCGCGAGCGCGCAGGCGAGCACGACGGGAGTGCGGTTCACGAGTCCTCCAGGGACATCAGCAGGTGGGTGCGTCCGGTGTGCGGGTCGGTCACGGGGGTCGTGCGGACGCCGAAGGCGGCGCGGACCACCTCGGAGGTGAGGGCCTCCGCAGGCGGGAGCGCGGGTGCGGTCCGTCCACCGTGGACGACGACCAGGCGGTCGCAGGTGGCTGCGGCCAGCGAAAGGTCGTGCAGGGCGACGACGACGGTGCGGTCCAGGCCGCGCAGCAGTTCGACCAGGCGTAGCTGGTGGCCGACGTCGAGGTGGTTGGTCGGTTCGTCGAGGACCAGCACCGGGGCCCGCTGGGCGAGGCCGCGCGCCAGGGACACCCGGCGCCGCTCGCCGCCGGAGAGGTCCTCGACCGGGCGCCGCGCCAGGTCGGCGAGGCCGACTTCGGCCAGGGCCGACAGCACGATCGGCCGGTCGGCGTCGTCGGTGTCCCACGGCGCGGCGTAGGGCACGCGGCCGAGCGCGACCGCTTCGCGCACCAGCAGCCCCGAGGGGAGGTCTTCGTCCTGGCCGACGAACGCGACCCGCCGGGCCCTGGCCCGCGCGGGCAGCCGGTGCAGGTCCTCCCCGTCGACGAGCACCCGCCCCCGGGGCGGTCGGGTGATCCCCGCCAGCGCCCGCAGCAGGGTGGACTTGCCGCTGCCGTTGGGCCCGACCACGCCGACGACCTGCCCGGGCTCGATGTCGAACGCCACGTCGACCAGCACCGCCCGGCGGCCCACCGCGCAGGTCAGGCCCACCGCGCTCAGCGCGCTCATGCGCCGAACCGGTAGCGGCGCCTGCCCAGCAGGGCCAGGAACGCCGGTGCGCCGATGAGCCCCGACACGACGCTCAGCGGGATTTCGGTGGGCCGCACGGCGACCCGGGTCACCACGTCGACCCACACCAGGAACAGCGCCCCGCACAGGGCCGCGACCGGCAGCACCGCCCGGTGCCTCGGGCCCACCAGCAGCCGCGCGGCGTGCGGGACGACGAGCCCGGCGAACCCGATGCCACCCGAGACGGCGACCAGGACACCCACCAGGACGCCGAGCGCCACGAACAGCCCGACCCGCACCCGGCGCACCGGCACCCCGACCGCCGCCGCGGTGTCCGGTCCGACGAGCAGCGCGTCCAACCACCGGCTGCCCGACAGCAGCAACACCACCGCCGCGGGCACCACCGCGGCGGGCAGCAGCAACTGCTGCCAGGTCGCCCCGGCCAGGCTCCCCAGCAGCCAGAACAGGACCGACTGGGCGGCGGCGGGGTCCGGGCTGCGGAAGACCAGGTAGCTGGCGAGCGCGGAGAACGCCGACCCGAGGACGGTCCCGGTCAGCACCAGTCGCAGCGGGGTCAGCCCGCCCTGCGCGGTGGCGACCCCGAACACGATCAGCGCCGCCGCCAGCGCACCCACCAGCGCCCCCGCGGTCAGCGCGAAGATCCCGGCCGAGGCGAACAGACCCGTCGTGATCACCGCCGTGGCGCCCACCCCCGCCCCGGAGGACACCCCGAGCAGGTAGGGGTCGGCCAGCGGGTTGCGCACCAGGGTCTGCATCCCGACGCCCGCCACGGCCAACCCGGCGCCCACCAGGGCGGCGAGCAGCACCCTGGGCACCCGGAACTGCCAGACGATCGTGTCGGTGGCGAGGTCCACCGCGATCCCGCCGTGCAGCCGCCCCCACAGCGCGCGGCCCACCTCGGACAGCGCCAGCGGCTCGGCGCCGAACGCCGTGGACAGGACGAGGCTGAGCCCGAGCACCACCACGAGCACGGAGGCGGTGGTGCCGACGCGGAGCCTCACCCGCGCCCGGACCGGGTGCGGTTCCCCTCGTCGTCGTCCGTCATCGCGACCTCCTCGTGGCTTGCGCGGCCTGGGAACACCAGCGACGGGGAGGGGTCTGGCTGCCGGTCGTCGCTGAGGACGACCGATCACAGTGGCGCGACCGCTCCGGATTCCCACCGGATTCCCGCACCCGTCGCCGACAGCCTAGGGCCTACCCCCACAGCCGCTCAGCCACCCCACACACCGCCACCCCAGCCACCCCGAACCCCCCGCCAGCGCAGCGACAACCAGCCACCCGAACCCCGCAGGCGCAGCGACCAACCGGCCGCCCCGGAAACCGCAGGCCCGGCTACGAAAATGCCCGGGTGGGTGGATGTGTTTGGGTGGGGGTGGCGATCATGTGCAAGCCTGCCCGGGCTGTGGGGCATCCCTTCAGCCCCACCCTGGCACGCTGGGCCACATGATCGCCGTAGGGGCCCCGGCCAAGCACATCCACCCAGCCGGGCACCCCCACCAAACTCTCGGCGGCCGAAGGACGCGGCCCAGCCGGGCACCCCCACACAAAACCCGTCAAGCGGCGTCGCGAGGCAGGCCGAGCATGCGTTCGCCGATGACGTTGAGCTGCACCTCGGTGGTCCCGCCGTAGATCGTCATCGCGCGGCAGGCCACGACCTGGTCCATCCACCGGTCACTCGGTTCTCCCGCGACCGCCACCACCCCGGCAACACCGAGCTGAGACACGCAGAACTCGGCGATCTGCTGCCCGAACCGCATGCTGAGCAGCTTGCCGACGCTCGACGTCGTGCTCACGTCCACCCCGGAAAGCTGCTTGAGCACCGTGCGGGCGCCGAGCAGGTCAAGGACATGGTTCTCGCAGGCGAACTCACCGACCCGGTTCAGCGCTGTCGCGTCGAGGTCACGGCCGTCGGCGAACTTCAGCAGGTCCGCCAGCGTGGGATAAGAAGCGTTGCCACGACCCAAGGCTACGCGTTCGCTGGACAGGGTCGCGCGGGCGACTGCCCACCCCTGACCGGGTTCCCCGACAACGCAGTTGTCAGGAATGAACACGTCATCGAGGAAGACCTCGTTGAACAGCTGGGAGCCGGTCGCCTCACGGAGGGGGCGCACGGTGATGCCGGGGGTGGACATGTCGAGGATGAAGTAGGTGATGCCCTCGTGCTTGGGCGCGTCCGGGTCGGTGCGGGCGATCAGCATGGCCCAGTCGGAGAATTGGGCGACCGTGGTCCAGATCTTCTGGCCGTTGACCTTCCATCCGCCCTCCACCCGCGTGGCCCTGGTGGTGAGGGAGGCGAGGTCGGAACCGGCGCCGGGCTCGGAGAACAGTTGGCACCACACGACTTCACCGCGCAGGGTCGGCACCACCACGCGCTGCTTCTGCTCCTCGGTGCCGAAGGCGACGATCGGCGGGACCGCCCAGCCGCCCATCAGCAGTTCCGGCAGCGGGATACCCGCGTGCTTGAGCTCCTCGCTGATGACGACCTGTTCCAGCGGGTCCGCGGCGCGGCCGTGGGGGCGGGGCAGGTGCGGTTGGACCCAGCCGCCGTCGCCGAGTGCGACCAACTGCTCGTCCGGGCCGAGTGCGGCGATCGCGGCCAGTTCCCCGCGCACCGCCTCGCGGATCGCCTCGGCGCCGTCGGGCAGGTCGATGCGGACCTGGCGGGAGCCGCCGCCCAGTGCGTGCCGGGCGACCTCCGCGGACCACTGCGCGCTCCCGCCGAGCAGGCCGCGCAGCGTCAGCGCGCGCCGGTAGTACAGGTGGGCGTCGTGTTCCCAGGTGAACCCGATGCCGCCGAGGACCTGGACGCAGTCGGCTCCGCAGCGCACGGCGGCGTCGGGGGCGACCACCGCGGCCACGGCGGCGGCGAAGTCCGCGGTGTCGTCGCCCGCGTCCAGTGCCCGGGCGGCGTCCCAGACGCTCGCGCGGGCCCGTTCGAGTTCGACGCCCATGGCGGCGCACTTGTGCTTGACGCCCTGGAACTGCCCGATGGGGCGTCCGAACTGGACCCGGACCTTCGCGTACTCGGCGGCGGTCGTGGTGCACCAGGACGCCACACCGACCGCTTCGGCGCCGAGCAGGACGGCGGCGATGGAGCGGACCCGCTCGGCGCCCAGGTCGTGCAGCACCCGGTCCTCGGGCACCGGCACCGGCTCCCGCGTGGCGACCAGGGCGGATCGGCGGATGACGTCGAGGCTGTCGCGCTCGCGGACGTCGAGGTCCGCCCGGTCGAGGACAACCCACCGGAGCTCGTCGTCGATCCGCGCGGGCAGCACGAGGACGTCGGCCACCGCTCCCCCGAGCACGCCGGTGGTGGAGCCGGTGATGGTCACCCCGTCCGGGCCGGTGGTCGCCGCCAGCGGTTCGGCCAGGCCGACCGCGGCGGTGGTCGAGCCGTCCGCCAGGCCGGGCAGCAGGTCACCCCGCACCTTGGCGGCGGAGGCGACCAGCAGCGCGGAGGCGAGCGTGGTCGGCAGCAGGGGGCCGGGCTGCGCGGCCCGGCCGAGCGCTTCGAGGACGACCGCCAGTTCCAACAGCCCGGCGCCCGCGCCGCCGTGCTCCTCGGGCACGTGCAGGCCGAGCAGGCCCTGGGCGCCCAGCGCACCCCAGAACGGCGGCAGGCTCTCGCGGTCGGCGTCGACGGCGGCGCGCAGGACGTCCGCGCCGAGGTGGCGGGCGGCGAAGCCGCGCACGGAGTCGGCGAGCGCGGTGTGTTCCCCGGTCAGGCCGAGGCCCAGCTCGTGGGCGGTGGTCATGGTGTTCCCCTCAGGCCCAGTCGGCCAGTTGCTCGTCGATCCCCG
Source organism: Actinokineospora sp. PR83 (assembly GCF_021056305.1). Taxonomy (NCBI): domain Bacteria; kingdom Bacillati; phylum Actinomycetota; class Actinomycetes; order Pseudonocardiales; family Pseudonocardiaceae; genus Actinokineospora; species Actinokineospora sp. PR83. Next base: position 141,788 of record NZ_JAJCXD010000016.1, on the reverse strand, counting down.
CCACCGTCCACGGGCCGTCGGTCTCGACGGTCCGCTCGCCCCGCCAGCCGCGCAGCTCGGAGATCGCACCGCCCTGGACCGAGAACACCTTGCCGGTGAACGGGCACTTCTCCGTTCCGAGGTAGGCCACCATCGGGGCGATGTTGGCCGGGTCGAAGGCGTCGAACTCGCCTTCCTCGACCTCCTGGGCGAACAGCGCGCCCATGCCCGGGGTCGCCAGCGTGAGCCGGGTGCGGGCGATCGGGGCGATGGCGTTGACCCGGACCCCGTAGCGTTCGAGTTCGTCGGCGGCGACCAGGGTCAGCGCGGCGATGCCCGCTTTGGCGGCGCCGTAGTTCGACTGGCCCGCGTTGGGCATGAAGGTGCCCGAGGCGGACGCGGTGTTGATCACCGACGCGCGCACGGTCTCCCCCGCCTTGGTCCGCCCCTTCCAGTACTCGGCCGCGTGCCGCAGCGGGGCGAAGTGCCCCTTGAGGTGCACGGCGATGACGGCGTCCCACTGCGCCTCGTCCATCCCGGCGATGAACGCGTCGCGCAGGATGCCCGCGTTGTTCACCAGGACGTCCAGCCCGCCGAACTCCGAGACGGCCTGCTCGACCAGGGCCTTGGCCCCGGCCCAGTCGGCGACGTTGTCGGTGTTGGCCACGGCCTTGCCGCCCGCGGCGGTGATTTCGTCGACGACCTCCTGCGCGGGACCGGCGTCCGCTCCCGCGCCGTCGTTGGCCCCGCCGAGGTCGTTGACGACGACCGACGCGCCCTCCGCCGCGAACAGCAGCGCGTGCTCGCGGCCGATCCCCCGGCCCGCGCCGGTGATGACGGCGACCCGCCCGTCGAGTGTTCCCATGGTGTGTCGATCTCCTTGCCGGTCGGGCGTTCGGTCAGCGGGTGAACTCGGCCAGGCCGTCGGTGATGACCGGCTCGCCGTCCACAGTGGTCTCGTAGGCGTAGGTCCCCGGCGCGGCGGGCCAGACGCGGGTGGTCAGCTCCTGGCCGGGCAGCACCGGTTTGGCGAACCGGACGGCGAGGCGGCGCAGGTACTCCACCCGCGACCCGCCCACCTCGGTGAGCAGGGCCCACGAGGTGAACGCCATCGTGCACAGGCCGTGCGCGATGATCCCCGGCAGCCCGGACAGCCTGGCCAGCTCGTCGTCGAGGTGGATGGGCATCGGGTCACCGGAGGCGGGCGCGTACCGGAAGGTCTGGTCCTCGTCGACGCGCGCGACGACCCGCGCCACCGGGTCGGCCGCGCGCAGGGCCTCGTCGGAGGTGTGCGGGGGCGCCGGTTCGCCTGCGCTGCGGCCCGCGTCGACCCTGCGGAAGAACGCGGTCATCCACTGCTCGTTGACCAGCGCGCCCCCGGCGTCGACCGTCTCGGTCCGCACCACCACGGCGGTGCCGTTCGGCTTGCCGGTGAACCCGACGGGGCGGGCCCGCGAGGTCAGCACGTCACCGGGCCGGATCGGGCGGTGGAACCGGAAGTCCTGCTCACCGTGCACGAGCTTCGACAGCAGTTCCACCGGCGCGACCGACAGCGCGGCCGGGACCAGGGAGTTGAACACCGGCACCACCGCGAACACCGGCGGCGCGACCTCGCCCGCGCGGTGCCGGGCGATCGGGTCGTTGGTGGCCTCGGCGTACTGCGCGATCCGCTCGGCGGTGACCTCGAAGGTGTCCGGCTCGGTCCACTGCCCGATCCCGGCCTCGTCGAAAGCGGGCGCGGTCACCCTCAGCCCACCAGTTCGGCGAGCTTGGCGACGGACTTCTCCAGCTCGCCCTTGGTGTTCTTGCCGACGGCCGCGCCGATCGGGCCGACGATCATCTGGCCGGTGAACTCGGCGTCGATGTCGGCCCGGCTGCCCGCGCCCTCCGGCTTGACCGACAGGGTGAAGGAGACCTTGACCCCGGCCATGCCGGTGCCGCTGATCTTCAGCGAGCGCGGCGCGTCGTACTCGTCGACCGTCCACTCGATCTTGTTGGCCATCCCCATCACCGCGAGGACCTCGGTGACCTTCGAGCCCACCCCGATCTCCGAGGGCAGCTCACCGCTCCACTTCTGGTGGATGGTCAGCCACTCCTCGAAGCGGCTCAGGTCCGAGATGGTGGCCCAGGTCTTCTCGGGCGTGCTCGGCAGGGCGACGGTGACGTTGACCTTGGTCATGGTTGTTCTCCTCGGTTGTCGTTGTGGAGGGGTGTTCAGCGTTCGGCGGGCCGGTAGGCGGTCACCACGACCGCGCCGCCGAGCCCGATGTTGTGCTGCAGGGCGATCCGCGCGCCGTCGACCTGGCGCTTGTCGGCCGTGCCGCGCAGTTGCCAGGTCAGCTCGGAGCACTGGGCGAGCCCGGTCGCGCCGAGCGGGTGGCCCTTGGAGATCAGCCCACCGGAGGGGTTGACCACCCAGCGGCCCCCGTAGGTGGTGTCGCCCGCGTCGACGAGCTTGCCGCCCTCACCCTCGGCGCACAGGCCCAGCGCCTCGTAGGTGATCAGCTCGTTGGTGGAGAAGCAGTCGTGCAGCTCGATCACGTCCACGTCGGACGGCTCGATCCCGGCCTGCGCGTAGACCGCGCGCGCCGCGGTGCGGGTCATGTCCGCCCCGACCAGGCTGATCGCGCTCTTGTCGGCGAAGGTGCTCTCCAGGTCGGTGACCATCGCCTGGCCGACGATCTCGACCGCCTGCCCGGCCAGCCCGTGGCGTTCCACGAACGCCTCACTGGCGATGACCACCGCGCCGGAGCCGTCCGAGGTCGGCGAGCACTGCAACTTGGTGAGCGGGTCGTAGACGGTCTTGGCGGCGAGCACCTCGTCGAGGGTGTACTCGTCGCGGAACTGCGCGTACGGGTTGTTCACCGAGTGCCGGTGGTTCTTCACGCCGATCTTGGCGAACTGCTCGGCGGTGGTGCCGTAGCGCTGCATGTGCTCGCGGCCCGCGGCGCCGAACATGTACGGCGCGGGCGGCATCGCGAAGTCCTGCAACTCCGCCAGGGCGAGCAGGTGCTTCATCATCGGCTGCTCGCGGTCGTCGAAGGTGGAGCCGAGCGAGCCCGGCTGCATCTTCTCGAAGCCCAGCGCCAGCGCGCAGTCCGCGATCCCGCCGCGCACGGCCTGCGCGGCCAGGAACAGCGCCGTCGACCCGGTCGAGCAGTTGTTGTTCACGTTGATCACCGGGATGCCGGTGAGGCCCAGCTCGTAGACCGCGCGCTGACCCGAGGTCGACTCGCCGTAGACGTAGCCCACGTAGGCCTGCTCGACCAGCGGGTACTCGATCCCGGCGTCGGCGAGCGCGTTGCGGCCCGCCTCGCGCGCCATGTCGGGGTAGTCCCAGTCCCTGCTGCCGGGCTTCTCGAACTTCGTCATGCCGACGCCGATCACATACGCCTTGCCACTCACCGGGCCTCCTCGGTCGTCCGCCGTCTGCCTGAGACAGTGTGTATCAGACAGATACGCGTGACAAGATGTATCAGTTACTTTTCCGAGAAGTAGACTCCCGCCATGCCCACCGCGAACGAGCCCGCCCCCGAAGTCGACGGGCGCTCGACCCGTTGGGACGCGCACAAGGCCCAGCGCCGCCTCCAGGTGCTCGACGCGGCCCTCGCGGTGATCGAGCAGCACGGCCCCGACATCGGCGTCAAGCAGATCGCCGACCGCGTCGGCGTGCCGCGCCCGGTCATCTACCGGCACTTCCAGGACCGCGCCGACCTCGACGAACAGATCCGGGCGCACGTCATCGGATCGCTCATGGCCGAGCTGGCACCCACCCTGCGCCCGGACGGCACGGTCACCGAGGCCATCCGCCGGGCCGTCGACACCTACCTCGGCTGGATCGACCGGCACCCCCACCTGCACGCCTTCCTCGGCGCGCACACCCGCGAGGCGACCGGTGGCTCCCGGGTCGTGGCGAGCACCAAGACGGCCATCGCGGTCGAGGCGGGCAAGCTGTTCGCCGCCGTCCTGACCCGGTTCGGCAAGGACCCCGACCTCGCCCCCTCACTCGCGGTCGGGGTGGTCGGCTTCGTCGACGCGACGGTCAACCGCTGGCTGGCCGACAAGCGCCGCCCGCTGAGCAGCGCCCGGCTGGCCGAGTTCCTGACGGTCTCCATCTGGTCGCTGATGAGCGGCAACCTGGCCGCGCTGGGCGTGGCGATCGACCCTGACCAGACGGTGGTCGAACTGCTCGACGCCTGAGCCGGGGTTGTCCGGCTCACGTCACGGGCTGACTTGCGGCCCCCGGGGGCCGGGGGCGTACATGTACGGGTGGTCGCGGGACCCGGTGAGCAGTGGGCCGGTGAAGGTGTCGGCGTCCAGTTCGATGTCGAGCTGGGCGGCCACCGCCGCCGCTGCCCGGCTGAAGGCGGTACCGCGCGGCGGGTGCGCGGTGAAGTCGAGCAGACCGGCGCTCTCCAGCGCCGGGTCCAGCCCGTGCGGGTCGGAGCCCCACCTGGTGTCGTAGCCCTCGCTCAAGGACATGGCGGTGATGACCCCGTACTGCCCGAGCAGCCGCAGGATGGGCGGGTCCACCACGGAGAACACCATCGTGAGGACGTCGAAGTCCACGGACAGGTCGAGCTCGATCTGATCGAGGTAGCCCTTGGCCTGCGCCACCTCCACGGCCACCGCCCACTCACCGAGGTCCGCCACCCGCACCCAGAACGGGGGCTCGCGGAAAGCCTTCACCGCTGGATCGCTCATGGTCTGCTGCAGGGTGCGCTCGACGGCGGTGTCGGGGTCGATGTCGAAGGCGCCCAGCACCTGGTCGGAGTTCGCCCCGCAGGCGAAGGTCAGGCACCCGCCGAAGTCGAGCAGCGGTCCCAGCCAGTTCCAGTCCGCGGGTTGCGGTGTCGTGGTCACAGCGGCTCCCCCATCGGTGCGCTCGGACGACGTCGACCCGGGACGGGTCGTGATCAGGTTCTCAGAAACCGCCACCAGCGCGGAAGTCGGATCGACTGTGCCGTGCTCGAACACGCGGAATGGCCACCCCGCACGCTGCCGTGCTCGGTGTCCCCATGCGACTCTCCTTCTTTCGAGTTAATTGCCGCCAGGTCCCCGGTGGGGTACGCGAGACTTGGGCCCATGACGGTCACCCGACGTGTTTTTGTCAGCGGTGCCATGGCGGCACCGTTCCTCGCGCAGCTCGGTGGGGCGGCGTCCGCGACCGCGAGCGCCCCCCTCGACACGACGTTCAGCCTGCTCGACGGGTTGGGCGAGATCCGGCTGACCGAGTTGGCGCTGAGCCGGTTGGCGGAGGAGGAGATCGAGGTCCAGGCGGTCGCCCCGGCCACCGCGCTGGTGGGGGCCGACGGGACGACCGTCGTGGGCGTGACGCTGCCGCCCGAGTACGCCACCGGCACCGTCAGCCCGCTCGGTCAGCCCACGAAGGGTTCCGCGCGGGTGTCGGGCGGGGTGGCGTTGCAGAACTCGAAGGCGCGGATGGAGATCACCAGTATCCGGGGTTCGATGCCGGAGGGTCGCATCTCCGCCTTCCTGAAGGTGGACGACGAGTGGATCGGTGAGCAGCCGCTGTACGCCGCCGACCCCGGCGCGGTGCGGTTGTCCGTGGAGCCGGGGGCGCCGGGCAAGCCGACCACGCTCAAGGGCAGCGGCATCCCGATCACCCCCACCCAGGAGGGCGTGGACGCCTTCACCGAGGCCTTCGGGGTGGCGCTGTTCGCCGTGACCGACCAGGTGTTCACGGCGTCGGGCACCGGCCGGGCGTGGCCGTTGCCGAACCTGCCCGCCTGACCGTCAGCCCGCGCCGAGGACCGCCTCCCCCGGGTGCCTCCTGGTCGTGGCGATGGCCACGGCCTGGAGGCGGCTGGCCCGCAGGAAGGGGTAGGCGGCCTCGCCGTGGGTGCCGCCGCTGCGGCCCGTGCCGCCGAGGCCGGGCAGGTGCGGGGCGTGCGCCATGTGCGAGTCGTTGACCTTGAGCACGCCCCCGTTGGTGACCGCGCCGGTGAACCGCTCGATGACCTGCGGGTCCTCCGCCCACAGGGAGTTCCGCAGGCCGAACCGGTTGCCGTTGAGGAAGGCCACGCAGCGGTCGAGCAGGTCCGGGCCGTCCTCGGGAACGACGACCGTCAGCAGTGGGAAGAAGGACTCCTCGCGCACGGCGGCGATGGTCTCGGCCAGCCCGAACCCGTCGACGCGCAGGACCGTCGGTTCGAGGAACACGCCGTGGGGGTCGGGTTCGCCGCGCAGATCGACCTGCGTGCCGCCGCAGACCTTCGTGGCGCCCGCGCGCAGCGCTTCGTCGAGGGTGCGCCGGAAGGCGGTGGCGCGCAGGACGGGGCTGAGCACCGTGTCGGAGTCCTCCGGGTCGCCCGGCCGGAGGGCGGACGCCGCCTCGCGCAGCCGCGCCAGCAGTCGCTCGGCGACGGCAGGGTGGACGATGGCGTACTTGGGGCTGAAGCAAGTCTGGCCCGACGCGTAGAACGCCTCCAGCAGCGCGGCGGTGGCGTGCGGGAGGTCGGCGTCGGACCACACGAGCACCCCGTCCTTGCCGGACAGTTCCAGGATGGCCCGCTTGCCCCGCTCGACGCACCGGCGTTCCAGGTCCAGCCCGTTCTCGCTGGAGCCGAAGTAGTAGACGGTGTCGACCAGCGGGCTGTCCAGCCACTGCCGCATGGTGACCTCGTAGTCGGCGCAGACCACGTTGAGCGTCCCGGCGGGTGCCCCGTGCGCTTCGAGCACGGGGATGACGATGGTGTGCAGGGCGTAGCTCAGCGAACTGGCACAGCTACGGGGAACGCGGATCACCACGCTGTTGCCCGCCAGCAGCACGAGCGAGGCGATCAACCCGAACAGCGGCGCGTTGGCGGGCGGGTCGATGCAGACCACCCCGTCGGGCCTGCGCTGGAGCACGATCCGGTGGTGGGGCGTGGTGATCTCCTGCCGCAGCAGGGACCGCGCCAGTTCCAGGCTCTCCGGCCGGACCAGGTCGAGCACCACGTTCATCTGCGCCTCGGCCAGCACGCGCGGGCACCCCTCCATGCGCAGGATCCGGGACAGCTCCTCGCGGTGCTCCTGGAAGGCCGCGAACAGGTCGCCGACGCAGGTGATCCAGTCGGCCAGGGGCACCGCGCGCACCCGCGGCGCGGCGTCGGCCGCCGCCCGCAGCGCGGCCCGCCCCTGTTCGGGGGTGGACAGCGCCACGGAGCAGAGGATGTGCGGGTGGGCGTGCAACTCCTCCTCGGTGCCCTCTCGCAGCAGCCGGAACAGCGTCGCCGCGTCGGTCCCGCCCGGGTCCAGGACGGTGCGGACGCTCATGCCGTACGCGCGTTCGTCGGTGTCGACCCGTTCGCCGCCGATGTAGAGCGGGAAGTGCCGGACCGCAGTCTTGGTCACTTGTCGTCCTCGGCTTTGAAGTGGGTGACGAGCGAGCGGGACAGGTCGTCGATCCCGCTGCTGGCGGCGAAGCGCATGATCGAGATCTCGCTGCCGAACCGGCGCCGCATCTTCGTGACCAGCTCCGCGGCCATCAGCGAGTCCACGCCCAACTGGTCGAGCGGGCGGTTGCGGTCGATGCGCTCGGGTGCGACGCCCAGGACCTCGGCGAGCGTCTTCACGATGCTGTCGGCGACCAACTCGGCCGCCTCCTCCACCGACGCCTCCCGGACCCGGTCGCGCAGGTCGTCGTCCTCGGCGGTCGCCGCGTGCCCGCCCGCGCTGAGCTGCCCCAGGCGCGGCGTGCTCAGGTGCGGGTACAGCCTGCCCAGGAACTCCCCGTCGTGCCGCCACACCACCGCGACCTCCGGCCCGCCCACCAGGTCGTCCAGCGCCCGGCGCACGTGGCGCAGCGACAGCAGGCCCAGACCCGCGCGGGTGACGGTCCGGGCGGTGGCCGCGTTGCGGGCCACGTAGCCGACCTCCCCGAGGGCACCCCAGGCGATCGCCTGCCCGGCCAGCCCCCGCTGCCGCCGGGCCCTGGCCAGGGCCTCCAGGAACAGGTTCCCCGCGCAGTAGGCCGCCTGACCGGCGTTGCCCACCACGGCCGCTGCCGAGGAGAACACCAGGAACAGGTCGAGTTCGTGGCCCTCGGTGACGCGGTCGAGGACCATCGCCCCGGCCACCTTCGGCGCGAGCACGGCGCGGAACCGGTCGGCGGTCAGGTCCGCGGTCATCACGTCGTCGAGCACCATCGCCGCGTGCACGACCCCGCGCAGCGGCGCGTCGGTGGACTCGACGACAGCGCGCATCGCGGCCTCGTCCGTGGCGTCGGCGGCGTGCACGGACACCCGCGCACCCAGCGCGGTCAGCTCGGCGACGAGGTCGTGGGCTTCCGGCGCGGCCACGCCCCGCCGGTTGACCAGCGCCAGGTGCCGGGCGCCGCGTTCGGCCAGCCAGCGCGCCACCTCCGCGCCGAGCCCGCCCGCGCCACCGGTGATGAGGTAGGTGCCCGCCGGGTCGGGCGTGAACCCGCTTTCCGGCGCGACCTGCTCGACCGGGGGCCGCTGGTCGAAGGTGAGGACCAGCTTGCCGATGTGCCGGGAGTGCTGCAACGATCGGAACGCCTCCGCCGCCCTGGCCGCCGGGAACGCCCGGTACGGGATCGGGCGCACCGCCCCCGCTTCGAGGTGCTCGGCGTCCTTGTCGTGCCACTCGGCCATGTCCCGGCGGCGCAGGCCGCTGAGCTGGTCGACGTCGACCGCGAAGTAGCTGATGTTGTTGCGCAGCGGGAACAGGGAGACGTTGCGGTCGCTGTAGAGGTCGCGCTTGCCCAGCTCGACGAACCGCCCGCCGATCCGCAGCAGCTCCATGCTGCGGCCGATGAATTCCCCGCCCAGGGAGTTGAGCACGACGTCGACGCCCTGCCCGCCGGTGGCGGCGAGCACGTCGGTGACGAAGCTGAGGCTGCGCGAGTCGAAGACGTGCTCGACGCCGAGCAGCCGCAGGAAGTCCCGCTTCTCCTCGGTCCCGGCGGTGGCGATCACCGTCGCCCCCGCGTGCCGGGCGCACTGGAGCGCGGCCAGGCCCACTCCCCCGGCCGCGCCGTGCACGAGCACCGTCTCGCCCGCGGCGAGCTCGGCCAGGTGCAGCAGGCCGTGGCTCGCGCTCAGCAGCGCCACCGGCATCGTCGCGGCGGCGGCCATGCCGATCGTGGACGGCACCCGGGTGACCAGGGTTTCGTGGGTCAGCACGTGCGAGGCGAACGCACCCGGGGCGGACCCGAACACCTCGTCACCCGGGCGGACCCGGGTCACTCCCGAGCCGACCGCGGTGACCACACCCGCGCACTCGCCGCCCAGCCGCATGCCGGTCATGCCCGCCTCGACCACCCAGCCGGGCAGCATCCCGACCGCGAGCAGCGCGTCGCGGTAGTTGATGCCCGCCGCGCGCACCTCGATGAGCACCTCGTCCGCGGCGGGTTCCGGCATGTCCATCGCCACCCACGCCAGCTCGTAGGACGGTCCCGCGTCGCGGGCGACGAGCCGGTAGGGCGTGGAGCCGTCCTCGGCCGGGGGCGGTGGCAGGTCGCGCAGGCGGGGCACGAACCGACCGGCCGCGGTGAGCACCACCTCGTCCTCGTCGGTGGGGTCGAGCAGTTCGCGGGCGACGCGGTCGACCGACACGCCCCGCCCGACCGAGACGCGCCGGACCTGCACCAGGCTGTCCTCGGCGGCGACCGCGCGGGTGGCACCCCAGAGGGCGGCGGCGGCCGGGTCGTCCGCCCGTTCCGGCGCGGGGTTCACCCCCGGGGAACCGCTGACCAGCCACAGCCGGGTCACCGCGCCCGCGGGCAGCTCGGCCGCGGCGAGCACCAGCCCGCGCACGAACTCGAACCGCCTGGTGGCGGTGTCGACGGCAGCCGCCGGATCCGGGTCGGACCCGTCGAGCACGAACACGACGTCGGTCCGAGGTGAGGTGAGCCAGGTGCCCGGGTCCGCCTCGGTCGTCGTCGCCACGGCACCGGCGCCCAGTCCTGCCAGGCTTGAGGCGAGCGCGGTGGCCAGGTCCGCCTTCGCGCCGTCCTCGGTGACGACCACGACGTGAGGGGTGGCTTCGGTGGTCGGGGCCTTCGGCAGCGCCGCGTCGCGTGGTGCCAGGCTCGCCGTCGTCACCGAGCACAGGTCGTCTTCCACGACGGTGTGCACATCGAGGAAGCCGTTCTCCCGCACCAGTTCCCGCCACTGCCGCGCGGGCAGCACCGGCGAGGCGGGGCGCAGGTCGAAGTCGGACATCGACCAGAACCCCGGCACCAGGCCGAACGGCAGCGCGAGCAGCAGCGGGTCGTGCACCTCGGTGAACACCAGCCGACCGTGGTCTGCCAGCACCTCCGACACCGCGCGCAGCGCCGAACGCAGGTCCTCGGCCTCGCGCAGGGCGTGCCCGGCGACCACGACGTCGAAAGCACCGGGCTCGACCTCGGGTGCGTCGAGGTCGAGGGTCCGGTACTCCACGAAGTCGTAGCGGGCGAACCGCGCCTCGGCCGGGGCGAGGAAGACCGGCGAGACGTCGGTGAACACGTAACGGGTGCGGTCCGGTGGGAGGACGGGCAGCAGCGCCGCGGTCAGGGCGCCGGTGCCGCCGCCGACCTCCAGGACCCGCAGCGGGCGGTCGGCGGGCCACTCCTCCACCAGGGACCGCAGCACCTCGGCGGCTGCCTGGTTGCCCGCGAGCAGCCCCGGAGACAGGTCGTGGTAGTGGGCGAGCGTGTCGCTGCCGTGCGCGGGCGAGAGGATGTCGAGCGCGTCCCGGTCACCGCGCAGCAGCTCGACCAGGTGCATCCCGCAGCGGCCGACCAGGGTCAGTTCCGGGGTGTGCTCGGGGAAGTCGGCGACCAGCTCGGCGAACCCGGGGTCGACGTCCGCGGCGCGGAACCGCCAGCGGGTCCGGCCCTGGAACTCACCGAGCCAGTCCAGGTGCCCGTGGTCGGCAGCCAGCCCGGTGAGCAGGTCGAGCAGGCGGGAGAACTCCGGCCGCACCCCGGCTGCCGGCAGGTCCTCGGTGAAGAACACCTCCGCGCCGTCGAGCAGGGTGCCGAAGGCGCGCACCGCGTAGGCGGCCGTGGTCGCGAGCCGTCGTCGCCGGAACTCCGCGTGGCCGGTGGCCGGGGGCGCGTCGACCGCAGGCGGCTCCCACACCACCTCTGAGGCGGCCGGAAGCCCGCGCGGTGCGGCGCGGAGTTCGGTGTGCTGGCGCAGGACCGGGCGGCGGCTGGGCAGCTTGACGCGGAGGAACCGGCAGTCGACCAGCTCCAGCAGCACCGCCCCGGCCGGGTCGGTGAGCACGATGTCCGCCGACGCCCAGCTCTCGGAGACCGTGCGGCAGCGGAAGTGCACCGCACCCGTCCCGGTCGGCGTACCCCACAGGCGCGCGGCGCCGATGGCCACCGGCATGTAGGAGTCCTCGTCGGCGACGTGGCCGTGGCGGATCCGACCGAGTTCGATCCCGACCTGCAAGGCCACGTCGGTCCACGCCGGGTGCGCGTGGAACCCGGTGACGTCCAGGTGGGTGCAGTCGTAGTCCCCCAGGACCTCCGCGCCGTCCACCCACAGCCCCGACAGGACGAGGAAGTCCGCGCCGTAGCCCAGCCCGAGGCGCTCGCCGTCCGCGTACAGCGTGTCGCGGTCGACGTGCCCGCCGCGCTCGGCGAACCGGGCGCGCAGGGCCGCGAGGTCCAGCGGCGGCGGGGGCGCGGCCACCCTGCGGCGCACCCGGCCCCGCGCGTGGGTGAGCCACGGCTGCCCCTCGACCGAGCGGGTCGCCACCCGGAAGACACCGTCCTCTTCGGACAAGGAGACCTGTGTGCGCGGCAGCGCGGATTCGTCGTCGGGGGCGATCATCGGCTTGGTGATGTGCAGTTCGCACACCTCCGCTGGCCCGTCGAAGACCAGCCGCCCGGCCGCCCAGCCCATTTCCAGGTACCCGGCCGCGGGCATGATCGGCATCCCGTCCGCGCGGTGCCCGGCGAGCCACGGCAGCCTCGCCGGGTCCACCGTGGACTGCCAGGTGGGGTCGGAGACCGGGGCCCGGTCACCGAGCAGCACGTGGTCCGGCGATGCCCCGGTGTCGCTCCAGGTGTACTGGCTGCCCATCCAGAACCGCTCGCGCTGCCACGGGTACGCGGGCAACGGCACGACCGCCCCCGGCTGCGGGAAGTACCCGTCGATGCGCACACCGGCGGCGAGCGCGGACTCCACCGTCGCCCGCAGGGCGGCCGACCCGGGTTCGGACCTGGTCAGGGTGGGCAGCACGGCGAGCACGCCGTCCTTCGCGGCCCGCTTGAGGTAGGTCTGGAGCACCGGCTTCGGCCCGATCTCGATGACCGTGTCGAAGCCCGCCGCCACGAGGTGGTCGGTGGCGGCGGCGAACAGCACCGGCTCGCGGACGTTGCGCCACCAGTACTCGGCGTCGAGTTCCTCGCCTGCCAGCGGCTCACCGGTGACGGTGGAGACGAACTCGACCGTGGCCGGTTTGGGCGCGAGCTCCGCCAACGCCGTCGACAGCGACGCGCGCAGCGGGTCCATGGCCGAACTGTGGAACGGGTAGTCGAGGTCCAGCACGCGGCAGAAGACCTCGTCCTCGGCCAACCGGTCCGCGAGGTCGAGCAGGTCCGGTTTGGGCCCGGCGACCGTGATGTCACCGGCGCTGTTGATCCCGGCGACCTCGACCCGCCCGCCGTAGCGCGCGAGAACGCCCTCCGCTTCCCCCGGCGCGAGGTTGACGGCCGCCATGCCGCCCGAGCCCGCAGTGCCCGCCTGGGCCGCGCTGCGCGCCACCACCAACTCCACGGCCTGGTCCAGGTCGTAGACCCCGGCGGCGAACGCGGCGGCGACCTCACCGACGCTGTGCCCGTACACGGCCTCCGGGTGCAGACCGGCCTCGGCCAACACCGCCACGATGCCCACCTGCACGGCGAACAGCAGCGGCTGGATCACAGCGGTGTCGTGCAACCTCGGCTCGGCCGAGCGCAGTTCGTCGGCCACCGCCCAGCCGACGCGGGGAACCAGGGCGGCGTCGACCTCGGCGATGACCCGCGCGAACCCCGGATCGGCGTCCAGCAGGTCGACGGCCATGCCCGGCCACTGGGCGCCGTGCCCGGAGAAGGCGAAGGCCACCCGCCCCCGCTCGGTGGCCCGCTGCGGCCCGACCTGCTGGGCCAGCCGCTGCCGCGCCTCCTCCGCGGTGGCGGCGAGCACCACCCGGCGGTGGGCGTGGTGACCGCGCCGCTGGTGGGAGGTGTAGGCGACGTCGGTGAAGTCGGGGCAGTCCGCCAGCCGCTCGTCCATGCGGGACAACGCCTCGGCCAGAGCCGCCTCGGTGTGCGCGGAGACGACGACCGGCACCACGGAACCGGTGCCCGGCGTGGGCCGCGGGGGCGCGGGCGGCTTCTCCAAGACCACGTGCACGTTCGCACCACCGAACCCGAACGAGTTGACCCCCACCAGCCTGCCGGTCGCGGGCCTCGGCTGCGCCACCGGGGTCAGGGCGAGGCCGTCGAAGTCGATCCCGGTACTGCGCGGTTCGGCGTAGGGGGTCGCCGGGACGAGGTCGTGCCGCAGCACCAGGATCGCCTTGCACAGCCCCGCCATGCCCGACGCCGGTTCGAGGTGCCCGAGGTTGCCCTTGACGGACCCGATCGGCAGCGGCCCACCGGAGCGGCGGACCCCGAGCGCCTGCCCGATCGCCCGGCACTCCACCGGGTCGCCGACCGGGGTGCCGGTCCCGTGCGCCTCCAGGTACGCGAGGTCATCGGGGTCCAACCCGAAACCGTCGTAGACCTGGCGCAGCAACGCCTCCTGCGCGTCGCCGCTGGGCAGCACCAACCCACTGGTGCGCCCGTCGCTGTTCGTCCCCGATCCGGCCACCACCGCGTGCACGCGATCCCCGTCCGCGACCGCATCCGCCAACCGCTTGAGCACGAGCACGCCCCCACCCTCGGCGCGCACGTACCCGTCCGCGTCGGCGGAGAACGGGCGGCAGTGCCCCGTGGGCGAGAGGAACCCGGCCTTGGCGAACCCGACGTAGGTCATGGGGTTGAGCAGCAGGTTCACCCCCGCCGCGAACGCCACCCGCCCGCCGCCGTGGCGCAGGTGCTCACAGGCCAGGTGGACCGCGTTCAGGGACGAGGCGCAGGCGGTGTCCACCTTGAGGCTCGGCCCGTGCACGTCCAGGTGGTAGGACAACCGGTTCGCGGTGTTGGACAGCGCGGAACCGGAGTTCGTGTACGGCCCGATCGAGGTCCGCAACACCATCTGCTGCGCGCCGTAGTCCAGGGCGGACACCCCGACGAAGACAGCGGCATCCGTACCCGACAGCGCCCGCGGGTCGATCCCGGCGTCGTCGAGCGCCTCGACCGCCAGTTCGAGCACCAACCGCTGCTGCGGGTCGATGCACACGGCCTCACGCGGACTGATCCCGAAGAAGTCCGCGTCGAACCCGGCGATGTCATCCAGGTAGCCCCCCGCGAACGTGTAGGTCTTGCCCGGCCGAACCTGGTTCGAGTCCCAGTACCGCCCGATGTCGAACCGCCCCGAAGGTGGCGCCCCCACTGCCTCCCGCCCCTCGGACAGCAGCGACCACAACCCCTCCAGCCCATCAACCCCACCGGGAAAACGACACGACACACCCACGACCGCGATCTTGTCCACCACACGCCGATAGTTCCGGACCCCGACGCCCCCAGCCATGCCGCCACAGCGGCTCACCCGGATGACCAACCGATCAGGTGACGCTCCCGGTGGACTGCGCGGAAGCAGGTGAGGCAGACAGCGCTGCTCACCCCACGTCCCCGGTTGCCACCACCCCACGCAACTGCTGGGCGGGTCCGCCACGGATGGCGCGGGCCACCGCCTCCACCTGCTCGACCAAGTAGAAGTGGCCGCCGGGGAACACGGCCAGGTCGAAGGCGGCGGTGGTGTGCGATCGCCACGACCGCATGTCATCGACGCCGACCCGCGGATCGCGGTCCCCGGTCAGTGCCACGATCGGGCACCGGAGTCCGGGACCCGGGCGGTACGTGTACGTCTCGATCGCGCGGTAGTCGCGGCGGATCGCCGGGAGGAACGCGCGCAGGACTTCCTCGTCGACCGGCGGCCCGGTGTCCGGGCCACCCACCTCCTTGAGCTCGGCCAGCAGTTCCTCGTCGTTGTAGAGGTGGACCGAGCCGGGCCGGTGCACCGATGGCGCCCGCCGCCCCGAGGCGAACAGCGCCACCGGCGGCACCCCCTGCGCCTCCAGTCGCCGCGCCACCTCGAACGCCAGGGTCGCACCCATGCTGTGGCCGAACAGGGCGATCGGGCTGTCGGCGTGGGCGAGGGTGGCCGTGGTGATCCGGTCGGCCAGCTCGTCGATCGACTCGGCATCACCCGTGTCGGGGTGCCCCGGCCTGCCGGGGTACTGCGCGGCCAGCACCTCCACCCGGGGCGACAACGCGGCGGACAGCGCGAAGTAGGCGGTGGCCGAGCCACCGGCGTGCGGCAGGCACACCAACCTCGTCCCCGCCCCCGGCGCCCGGTGGAACCGCCGCAGCCACGGGCCCACTCCGGGTGGGCTCACGACAGCCGCCCGGCCAGCTCAAGCATCTGCTCAGCCCGGTCGACGTCGATGGTCCCGGCCTGGACCTGGCGCAGCACCTCGTCGACATCCACCTCGCCCACCTGATCCGCCAAGTGGGCCGCCAGTTCACGCACGGTGGGGTGCTCGTACACGGCCGTGGCGGTCAACCGGGTCCGGTGCCTGCTGTTGATCAACCGCGCCCACTCGACCGCGATGATCGAGTCCAGGCCGATGTCGACGAACTTGCGGTCCACCACGATGTCCGCGCGCGGCAGGTACAGCACTTCCGCCAGGCTGGTGGCGAGTTCCTCCTCCAGCACGGATCCCAGCCCCGCTGAGGTGGTGGGCCCGCTCTCCGGCGCGAACCGCTCCACCGGTCGCGCGGGCGGGGAGTCGGCGGCGGGTGCGGGTGCCGTCCCCCCCGACCGACGCAGGAGTTCGACAGCGAGTCCACGCGCGGTCGGGAAGTCGTACACGTCCGCCGCGACCAGCCCAGCACCGCTGAAACGCGCGTTCACCGCACCCACCCACTCGACCACAATGATCGAGTCCAGGCCCATGTCCACGAACGGCGTTCCGGCGTCCAGGGTGTCCGCGGGCAGGTAGAGGGCATCGGCGAGAGTGCTCACCAGCAATTGCTCCAGAGCCGCGTGGTCGGGGACATCCCGGGAGGTCGCGGGCGCTCCGGTCGCGGGAGGGGCCGCGTCCGCCACCGGGCCGACGGGATCGCCCACGGTTCCCGCCCGCACCCCGGTGGGCACGACGGCGTCGAGCGGCAGCAGGCGGACACCGGTGGGTTTGGCGGCGGTGGACCCAAGCCCCGGTCCACTCGGGTCCACGGTTGCCGCCACGACCTCCGCCTCAGCGACCCCCGATCCCGCGCCCCCCCGATCCGCGGTCCCGATCACCGCCGTGCCGGTCTCGGGCAGCCAGTGCCGCTCGCGTTCGAACGGGTAGGTGGGCAGGTGCACCCGACGCGGCGGGCCATCCGGGTACAGCTCCGACCAGGCGACCACCCACCCCATCACCCACAGTTCCGCGACTTTGGCGAGCTTCCCCTTCACCGACCAGTTGCGCACCATCACCGCCGCGTCCTCGTCGTCCACGAGCAGTTCCACCCGCGGGTCCGAGTCCGCGACCAGACCGCGCCAGGTTCCCTCGACGGCCTCGTCGCCCCGAGCCAGTCGGGTCAGCCTGTCGACCAGCTCGGCGCCGTTCGCCACGAGCAGCACGGCCCGGTGCGCCATCTCCGCCCTGCCCTCCTGGAGGGTCCGGGCGATCGCCACCAGGTCGACCTCCGCCGCGTTCCGCACGTGCTCCAGCAACCGCGCCGCGCACGCGCGCAGAGCCCCCTCGCTGCGGGCCGACAGCGGCACGAGCACAGGCCCCTCTGTGGCCGCGGCCCGCGCGGCCACGTGTTCGCGCACGAGCACGTGCGCGTTGCTGCCGCCGAACCCGAAGGAGCTGACCCCCGCCACCAGCGGCAGCTCCTCGCCGTCCACACCGTGCGAGGGCGTCCACGGGCGGGTGTCGCCCACCAGGTAGAACGGCCCGCCACGCAGGTCGACCATGGGGTTGGGCCGCTCCAGATGCAGGGTCGCGGGCAGCGTGCGGTGCCGCATCGCCGCGATCACCTTCAGCAGGCCCGCCATGCCCGCCGCCGACTCCAGGTGCCCGAGATTGGTCTTCACCGAGCCCAACCCGCACGAGGCCGCCCGCGCAGGCTCCCCCCAGCTCTCGGCGAGGTGCTCGAAGGCCGCCTTCAGACCGTGCACCTCGATGGGATCCCCGAGTGGTGTGCCCGGCCCGTGTGCCTCGATGTAGCCGACCTCGCCCGGCCGCACGCCTGCCCGCTCGTGCACGTCGGCGATCAACCGGGCGTGCGCCCGGGGGTTGGTGATGGTCAGCGACCCGGTGCGGCCACCGTGGTTGGTGCCGCTGCCGATGACGACCGCGTGCACGGCATCTCCGTCGGCAACCGCCCTGGCCAGCGGCTTGAGCAGCACGACCGCACCGCCTTCGGCGCGCACGTACCCGTCGGCGTCGGCGTCGAACGCCCGGCACACACCCGTGTCGGACAACATCCCGTTGCGCCGCAGCGCCGCGAACCGCCGCGCCGACCAGCACAGGTTCACCGCGCCCGCCAGCGCGATGTCGCAGTCACCGGCCTCGATGGCGCGCACCGCCTGGTGCAGGGCCACCAGCGAACTGGCGCACGCGGTGTCCACGGTCATGCTCGGCCCGGTCAGGTCGAACCAGTGGGAGACCCGGTTGGCGATCAACGCCGCCGAAGTGCCGGTGGGCACGTACGAGTCCGGTTCGCCACCGGCGACCTCGATCAGCTCGGTGTAGTCGGAGTTGGCCACGCCCATGAACACCCCGGCGCGCGTGCCGCGCAGCGCGTCCGGCCGATAGCCCGCGTCCTCCACCGCGTGCCAGGACAGTTCGAGCGCGAACCGCTGCTGCGGGTCCACGAACGCCGCCTCGCGCGGGGTGATCCCGAAGAAGGCGGCGTCGAACGCGTCGGCGTCGCCCACGAAGGCACCACGGATCGGTTCACCACCGGTTTCCCGGTAGCCGGGATCGGTCTCCCGCCGCCGGGCGGGCAACTCACCCACGACGCACCGCTCGCCTGCGAGCAGGCTCCAGAGCTGGTCCATCGACTCCACCTCGGGGAACCGGAGCCCCACTCCCACGACCGCGATGCCGCCGCCCACCGATCCGCTGTCCACAACGCCCTCCCTGGTTCCGACCGGACCGCTACGCGGCCTGCTTGCGCTCGACGAACTCGGCGACGCCGTCCAGCGACACCAACACGTTGGCGAACAACTCCTCATCGGTCATCACCACGCCGAGGTCCCGCTGCAGGAAAACGAGGATCCTCAGGTAGTCGCGGGACCGGATGATCCCCGCTTTGAACAGATCGGTGTCCGGTTTGACCTCGTCGTCGAAGGTCACCAGCAGTTCCCGCTCGAAGAATTCGCGGACCGCGGTCCTGACCGCATCCGCAACGCGTTCCGTCATCGTCACCCAATCCGGTGGTTCTGGTCCGCCTCGGCCTTGCGGCCCTTGATCGTGCACACCCGCCTGCGCCAGCGCAGGCGGTCGCCGTCCTGGACGAACCAGGGGGCGATGTCCGGGTCGCCCAGCCCCTCGCGAACCAGCCGATCGACCTGGGCGCGGTTCTCCTCCGTCTGCTCGACGTGCTCGATGTAGTGGGCGACGTCCAACAGCGACTCCGACTCGAACAGCGCCTCCAGCGCCACACCGTTGGCGCGGTACAGGTCGAAGAACTCCCGTTTGCCGAGGGAGCGGTGGTGGCTGCGGTCGACCACCGCTTCCAAGCGCTCGAAGAAGGCGTCCACCTTCTCGTCGCCGTAGGCCATGACGTCCTGCACGCACACCACGCCACCGGGGCGGGCACAGCGCACCATGCCCGCGAACACCTCGGCCACCAGTGGCATGTGGTGGAACGCGGAGCGGGACACCACCGGTGAGAAGCGGTCCGCCCCCAGGTCCAGCCGCGCCACGTCGGACCGCACGAACTCGACGTTGCCCAGGCCGAGCGCGACGGCCTTGTCCCGGGCCACCCCGATCATCCCGGTCGAGATGTCCACCCCGGTCACCGAGCGCACGCGGCCCGCCGCGTGCAGCGCGAACGCGCCGGTGCCGCACGCGACGTCCAACACGTCGTCGTCCTCGGTGAGCCCGCAGAACTCGGCCAGCCCTTCGAGCATCCGCTCGTCCCCGGTGACCGACCACGTGTCGAACCACGCGGCGCCCCGGTCGAACTGCTCGACGATCACGGCGTTGGCGTCCACACCCATCCCTCGCTCTCGGAACCGAAGATTTGCCCGTACGCGACCTTCCCGTTGGTCGCCCGGCTGATCCGCTCCACCGCGACCAGCCGCACTTGCGCGGGGTCGATGTGGAACGCCTGCCTCAGGTACTTCCTGACCGCGGTGTCGAGCGCGCCGCGGCCGGGCGCACCACCGTCCTCGACCGCCACCGCGAGTTCCTCGTCCCGCCCCGCCACCGCGCACCGGAACCCCTGCTCGGCGAGCCGCCGCTCGACCTCGTCGAGGTCGACGCGCACCCCGGACAGCTTCAGGAACCGCCCGGCCCGGCCGACGACCACGTAGTGCCCCTCCTCGTCGACCCGGGCGAGGTCACCGGTGTCCAGCTCGCCGCGCAGTTCGTCGCCCCGCGCGAGGTCGGCGCGGCCCGCGGCGTGGCCGAGCATCACGTTGGGCCCCGCGTAGTGCAGGTGGCCCACCTCGCCGGGGGTGGTCACCGGCCGACCCCGCGCGTCGGTGAGCCACAGCTCGCCGCCGGGGATCGCCGTGCCGATGCCCTCGCCGCGGTCCGGGTGCAGGTCTGCCCGCCAGTAGGAGATGCGGGCCGTGGCCTCGGTCTGGCCGTACATCACGTAGAACCGCGCTGAGCGACGACACGCCTCGGCCGCGTAGCGCCGCACCGCATCCGGCGCGAGCCGCCCGCCCGCCTGGGTGAAGGAACGCAGGCTGGGCAGCTCCAGGTTGGTGAACCTGAGCGCGTCCAGCATCTCGTAGGTGTAGGGCACACCGGCGAACGACGTCGCGCCGTGCTCCCGGAAGAAGTCCCAGAAGCCGCGGCTGACCAGTGACCGGTCGGTCAGCAGGACGGTGGCGCCCGCGTGCAGGTGGCTGGTGATCACCGACAAGCCGTAGGAGTAGCTCATCGGCAGGCTGGTGACAGCGCGCTCGCCCTGTTCCAGCTCCAGGTACCCGGCGATCGAGGCCGCGTTCGCCAGGAAGTTGTCCTTGGTCAGGCGGACGCCCTTGGGCGAACCGGTGCTGCCCGAGGTGAGCAGCACCGCGCTCAGGGCCGGGTGGGGCTCCGGCTCGGCCCGGTGGCCGGTCGGTACCAGCGCGTACGGGCCCAGGGCGGGCGCCCCGTCCGGTGCGGTGTCCTCGGACCAGACGTGGTCGGGGCGGTAGGCGTCCACCAACCGACGCACCTGCTGCCGGTCGACCGAGTGGTCGACCGGCAGCACGACGTGCCCGGCCGCGATCGTGCCCAGGAACCCGATCACGGACTCGATCCGGTTGGCGGTGCGCACGAGCACCAGGCTCCGCCGCCCGGTCGGCAGCAGGCCGCCGAACCACGACACGAGCCGGTGCAACCGCTCGTAGGAGTACACGACGCCCTCGTCGTCCACGACGGCAGGCGCGTCGCCGTACCGCCGCAGGTCCAGGAAGGTGTCCACCGCTCCCCTCTCGTGTCGTGGTCCGTTCGGCCGGGCGCCGCGCGGGTCAGTGGTGGAACAGCCGGGTGCGGGAGAAGGCCATGACCATCCCGTAGTGGTCGCACGCCTCGATCACCGCGTCGTCCCGGACGGAGCCGCCCGGCTGGACGACGTACTCGACGCCGGTCGCCGCAGCGCGGTGGATGCTGTCGTCGAACGGGAAGTACGCGTCCGAGCCGAGCGAAACGCCCGTCAGGGTGTCCAGCCACTCGCGGCGCTCGACAGCTGTCAGCCGCTCCGGGACGACCTCCAGCACGCCGTCCCAGCCCGCTCGCTCCCGCTCGGTGGTGTCGTCGTCGAGGAACTGGTCGACCACGTTGTCCCGCTCGGCGCGCGGCACGCCGCCGCGGAAGCGCAGGCCGAGCACCGCCGGGTGCTGCCGCAGGTACCACCGGTCCGCCTTGGCGCCCGCCAGCCGGGTGCAGTGCACTCGGGACTGCTGCCCTGCGCCGTTGCCGATCACCTGACCGTCCCGGGCGAAGCACACCGAGTTCGACTGGGTGTACTTGAGGGTGACCAGCGCCAGGAGCAGGTCGCGTCGCGCCTCGTCGGGCAGGTCGGTGCGCCGGGTGACCCGGTCTTCGAGCATACCGGGGTCGATCACCCGGTCATTGCGCCGCTGCCGCATGGTCACACCGAACACGGTTCGGCTCTCCACCAGCGGCGGCTCGTGGTCGGGGTCCATCGCGAGCAGGATGTACCCGCCCTTCTTCTTCCGCCGCAGCACCTCCAACGCCTCGTCGCTGAAGCCGGGCGCCACCACGCCGTCGGAGACCTCCGGCGCGATCAAGGCCGCGGTCTGCGCGTCGACCACGTCGCTGAGCGCGATGAAGTCGCCGAACGACGAGAGCCGGTCGGCACCGCGTGCCCTGGCGTACGCCTGGGCGAGCGGGGACAGCTCCTTGTCACCCACCCGGTACGCCTGCCGCAACGCCTCGTCCAGCGGCACCGCCACGCCCGCGCCCGCGGGGCTGACGTGCTTGAACGAAGCGGCGGCGGGCAGGTCCAGCACCGCGCGCAGCTCGTGGACGAGCTGCCACGCGTTCAGCGCGTCGAGAAAGTTGATGTAACCGGGTCGTCCGTTGACCACGGTGAACGGGAATTCCCCTCCCTCGACCAGGACCTCCGCCGGGTCCTGGTGCGGGTTGGTGCCGTACTTCAGCGACAGTGAAGACATCGTTGCCCTGCTCATTTCTCAAGCTCGGAAAGTGGTCGGTCTTGCCCTGCGGTCGGCGCTCACCGCGACCTCACCACCCCAGTCCTCGGGCGATGTGGTGCAGCAGCAGGCGCTGGTCCTGATCCTCGCGCAGGAACAGGTGGTCACCCGACAGCAGGTGCAGGGTGAACTCGCCGTCGGTGACCTCTGACCACGCCTTCATGTGCGCCTCGTCCACCCGGTCGTCCCGCAGGCCGTGGAAGGCGGTGATCGGCACGTCGAACCGGCTGCCGTCGGGCCGGTAGCTCTGCACGAGCTTCAGCTCCGCCAGCCGCGAGGGCAGCAGCACCCTGGCCAGCTCGTCGCTCAGGTCGGCCTCGGAGGTGATGACGCCCAGGATCGCCTCCCGCAGCTCGGGCGAAGCGCTCGCCAACTCGTCCGGCGACGGGATGTCGTCCAGGCCGATCTCCCGGAACAGGTTCCGGGTCAGCGCGATCATCGGGTTGGGGTGCACCGGCGGCGCCGAGTAGGCACCGATGAACAGGTGGCGCGGTTTGCGGTCGGCGACCTCCCACAACCGGTGGGCCAAGCGGTAGGCCAACAGGCCACCCGCGCTGTGGCCGTAGAAGGCGTAGGGCCGGTCCAGCTCGGGAAGCACCGCTTCGGTCAGCGCGTCGATCGCCGTGTCGATGTGCTCGAAGGACCGCTCCTTGATCCGGGTCTCCTTGCCGGGGAGCTGGATGGGGCAGACCTCCACCGCGTCCGGCAGCAGTTGCTGCCAGCCCCGGAACACCGACGCGCCGCGCCCCCGCCCGTACGGCAGGCAGAACAGCTTGACCTCGGCCGCGGGATTGCGCTTGCGGTGACCGAACCAGCGCGAGTTGTCCGCTCTGCCGGTCGCGGACCGCCGCGGTTCGGCGGGCACGAGCTCGACCCGACCGAGGACCGCCTCGGTCAGCTCGCGCACGCTGGGACCCTCGATCAGGGTCTCGATGGCCAGGGAGACCCTCAGCTCGTCTTCGATGATCTTCTTCGCGGTAACGCCGACCAGTGAGTCCAGACCCAGCTCGGCCAGCGACTCCCCGACGTCCAACTCGTCGACATCGATCTTCAGCAAGTCGGCGAAGCAGGCGCGCAGGTAGTCCTCGAGCAACGCGTGCCGCTGCTCCTCGGGCGCCTCGGACAGCGATCGGACGACCTGGGAGGCGGCCACGGTCCCGGACTGCTCGGACGGGCCCATGGCCAGCTCCCGGAACGCCTCCTCCGTCCGGGCGCTGATGCCCTTCATGACGCCGTCGGCGACGCTCACGAGCACCCGCCCGTCGCCGTCGAGCAGCTCGAAGCCGCCCTTCAACTCTCCCGCGCGGCGGTCGTACCCGGTGACGGTGGCGTGACACCACAGCTCGTCGGGCGCAATTCCCTCCCCCGACCAGGTGATGTCCCGCCACCGCGTCACCATGAACCGGACATCGGTCTCGACGGTGCCGGGCAGCGCGGCGTGGAACAACTGCGCGCAGGCGTCGAGTGCGCCCGGATGCACGCCGAGTCCGAACGGCGCACCGGCGCCCACCGAGGTGGGTGGGGTGAGCCTGCCCAGCGCTTCCCCCGGCCCGGTCCGCACCTCCGCGACCCACTGGACGCCCTCGCCGAGCGCGATCCGCTTGGTGTCGGCCATGTACCGGTAGAACTCGACACCGGTGCTCCGCTCCACCAGGGCGCGTCCCCGTGCGTCCAACGGGCGGGTGCGGTCCCCGCTGCGCGCGGCGCCCGCCGGGACCAGGCGAGCCCGGCCGTTCGCGTGGCCGGTCCACTCCCCGTCCGCTGCGCGCAGGTGGAACGCGAAGGCGACATCGCCCTGGGGCAGTCGGTCGAGGGTGAGCACGATCCGGTTCTCCCGGTCCTCGCGCAGGACCAGCGCGCTGGTGAACAGCAGGTCCTCGACCTCGACCGCGGAGTCGAGGACCTGCCGTGCGGCGCGGCTGAGCATCTCCAGGTAGTAGCCGGTGTGCAGCACGCCGTGCGTGGCGCGCACGTCCGGCACGGCGTCGAGCGGCAGCACGAACTCGATCTGCCTGGTGCTGACCGGTGACAGCACAACCCGGCCGTCCAGCGGGTCGCCTCGGTCCGCGTCGATCCCGGCCCGCGGTGGAACCGGACCGACCTGCGCGGGCGCGGTCCGGTCCGCTGTCTCGGTCCAGTACCGCTTGCGTTGGAAGGGGTAGGTCGGCAACACGACCCGGGTCCGCGGTGGACCCGCGTCGAACCCGGCCCAGTCGACGTCCACGCCCGCCTCGTAGAGTTCCGCGACCGCGGTGGCGAGCCCGTGCCACAGGTCTTCCGGGGACGGCGGGGGCAGGAGGTGCCCGGTCGCGGCGCGCACCCGCGCGGCGACGGCGGTGGCGGCGTCACCGGGCGCAAGTGCCAGGTAGGCGTCACACCCCTGGCCGAGCAGCGCGTCGACCGCTTGGTCGAGCAGCGGCCGGGCGGTGCGCACACCGGCCCAGTGCTCGGCCGACAACGCCTCGGCCCTGCTCACCGGCCCGCCGGTGGCCGCCGACACCAGCCGCAGCCTCGGGGCGGTCAGGTGGCTCCCGTCGGGGATCGGCACCACGCCGGTCAGCAGTTCCAGAGCCGCCCTGACGTGGAGAACGCCCGCCGAGCAGGCCGCGGCGAGTTCAGCCGCGCCCGCGGCCAACACCGCACGCGGCCGGACACCCCAACTCGCCCACATCGAGAGGAGGCCGTGTTGCACGCAGAACTGGTCGACCTCCGTCGGCGCGGCGCCGGTCGACCACCCGTCGACCACGCCCCGGCCGGTCAGCTCGATCAACGCGGTCTCGCACTCGTCCACCGCATCCCGGAACGCGGGCTGGGTGTCGCGCAGCAGCAGGGCCTGCCGCAGATCCGACGCGCCGCCGAGGACGAACGCGAGCTTCGGTGCGCTGCGGCGCGCTGCGACCGCGCCCCCGTCCGGCGCACCGAACGCGTCCCGCGCGTGCTCCGCGATCCGCCGGGCCATCCCCGCGGCGTCCGCGGCGACGAACGCCAGCCTGTGGGCGAAGTGGCTGCGGCCCGCGCCCGCGGTGTGGCAGACGTCTCCGAGTCGCGGCGCGTCCGCGGACAGCAGCAGCCTCTCGTAGGTCGCCGCGAGGTCGCGCAGCGCACCGGTGCTCCGCGCGGACAGCGCCAGCACGTGTACCGGCCGGTCGGCGGTCGGTACACCGGCGGGCAGCCCGCGGGGGGCCGGGCCGGGCGGCGCTTCCGCGACGATCGCGTGCGCGTTGGTCCCGCTGAACCCGAACGAGCTGATCGCGGCGGTCCTGGGCCGGTCCGCCGACTCCCACGGCACGACCGCCTTCGGCACGACCGCCGGGACGGCCGCCAGCCGGATCTTCGGGTTGACGTTGTCCAGGTGCAGGCTCGGCGGAATCTCCCGGTTCCGCAGGCACAGCACCAGCTTGATCAGGCCCGCGATGCCCGCGGCCGCCTCCAGGTGCCCGATGTTGCTCTTGACCGAGCCCAGGTGCAGCGGCGCTTCCCGATCGGGGTCACCGCCGAAGACGTCCACGAGCGCCTGGAACTCGATCGGGTCGCCCAATGCGGTGCCTGTCCCGTGCGCCTCGAAGTACCCGATGTCGGCGGGCGCGACCTCGGCCTCCTCCAACGTGCGGCGGATCAGCGCGCGCTGCGCGGAGCCGTTGGGCACGGTCAACCCGCTGCCGCCACCGTCCTGGTTCACACCCGTCCCCCGGACCACCGCCAGCACCGGGTCCCCGTCGCGCTGCGCGTCGGACAGCCTCTTGAGCAGCACGACGCCGCAGCCCTCACCCCGGCCGTAACCGTCGCCGCCCTCGTCGAACGACTTGCAGCGCCCGTCCCGGGACAGAGCGCCCATGTCGCACAGGGAGGTGAACCCCTCCGGGGTCAGCAGCAGGTTGACGCCGCCCGCCAGGGCGGTCTCCGACTCGCCGCGCAGCAGGCTCTCGCACGCCAGGTGCACCGCCACCAGCGACGACGAGCACGCTGTGTCGATCGAGATCGACGGCCCGGTCAGGCCGAGCACGTACGAGATCCGACCGGAGGTGATGTTCGACATCGTGCCGGTCAGCGTGTAGGGGTTGCCGTGCTTGCGCTCCCTGGGCAGGTTCGCGTACTCCGAGCCGATCTGCCCGAAGAACACGCCGGTCCGGCTGCCCCGAATCCGGTCGGGTGCGATGCCCGCGCGTTCCAGCGCCTCCCAGCAGACCTCCAGCGCCAGCCGCTGCTGGGGATCCATCTCCATCGCCTCGCGCGGCGAGATGCCGAAGAAGTGCGGGTCGAACGCACCGACGTCCTCGGTCAGGAACCCGGCCTCCCGCACGTAGACCGTGCCGGGGACATCGCCGGACGGGTCGTACAGCTCGTCGATCGACCAGCGGTCGGCGGGCACCTCGACGGCACCGTCGCCCCCCGCGCGCAGGAACTCCCAGAACGCCTCCGGGGTGGTGCTGCCGCCGGGCAGGCGGCAACCCATGCCGATGATCGCGACCGGCTCCCTGGTCCGCTGCGCGTCCTCCGCCTGTGCGGTGAGCTTCTTGATGGTCTCCAACGAGTGCGAGAGGAGAGCCTCGTAGTCGTCCGGTCGCAGGTGAACGGGCATCGCGTGTTCCTTCCTCCTCTAGCTGATCTCGCCGAGCCGCACCAGCAGCTCGCGCAATTCGGTCGCGACACGGGTCAACCCCGAGCCGGTGTGCGCTCCCGCTCCGGCGGGCACCGGTCCGACGGGCGGCGACGGGACCGGCACCTGCTCGATCGGCACCTGCCCGTCCAGCGCGTCCCACGCCACCAGGTCGAGCAGGTGCGCGGTCAGGTCCTCGACCGTCGGGTGGTCGAAGATCGCGGTGTCCGCGACCTCGATGTCGAGCTCGCCCTCGATCGCCCGGCGGAACTTCTCCACCATCACCGATTCCATGCCCAGGTCGAAGAACCCCTGCCGCGAGTCGGGCAGCTCCTCGGACGGGTACTCCAGCAGCTCCGCAACCCGTTCCTGGAGGAACCGCCCCAGCACCTCGGCGCGTTCGTCGACGACGACGTCGGCCAACGCCCTCAGCAGCGGGCTCGCGGCGGGTACGCGTGTCGGTGGGCGCTCCGGCCGAACCCGGCCGGAGAGGTCCTCGGCGGTTCGACCACCCGGCACGGGAACCGACCGATGTGTGTCGCCCCCGGTGCGGGTGGTGATCGGAGTCCGGCCACCCGCCGACGTCGACACGGTCGGGCGGTCGTCCACCTGGACGGGCCGGAGCACCTGGTCGGTGGTCGGTCGCGGTTCCGGGACCACCCCGTTCACGGGCGACCCGGGCCAGTAGCGGCCACCGGCGAAGGGGTAGGTGGGCAGGGGCGTCGTCCGCGCGCCGGGTGGATCGGGCAGCACGACGCGCGCGCCGCGTACCCACGCCGCGACCAACTCCTCCAGTCCCGCCCCCGGCTCCGGTGGTGCGGGCGGCTCGCCCGTCGGCTCGACCGCCCCGGTGTGCGGGGTCGGCGTGCCCGCCGTGGCGCCAGTGAGGAACGCGTCCAGCCCGCGCAGCACCTCGTCCCGGCTCCGCGCCACGAAGGCCAGCCTGCTCGGGTGCTCGTCCCGCCCCCGCAGCAGGGTGTGCGCCAAGTCCGCGGGCGACGGCGGGAAGACAGTGGAGGCCAAGTGCTCGCGCAGGGCGCTCGCGGCGGCGGTCAGGCGGTCCGGTTCGCGCGCCGAGAGCGCGATGACCACCGGACCTCCGTCGGCGGGGGCGGACACCGGGGGCTGGTGCTCCTCCACGATCACGTGCACGTTGACGCCGCCCGCGCCGAAGGAACTGATGCCCGCCCGCCTCGGCACGACGGTGTCACGCCCGTCGACGGACACCACGGGGCGGGTCCACGGGCCCGTCACCCGCTGCACGCGGAACGGTGTGGACGCGAAGTCGATCGCGGGGTTGAGCTGCTCGGTGTGGGTCGGCGACGCAGCCAGCACCCGGTGCCGCATCTGGAGCAGCACCTTGGTGAGCGCGGCGATGCCCGCCGCGGCCTCCAGGTGCCCGATGTTGGCCTTGACCGAGCCGATCGCGGTGAACCCGACGTCCGCGGTGTCGTGGCGGAACGCTTCGGTCAGGCCGCTGATCTCGATCGGGTCGCCCAGCTTGGTGCCGGTGCCGTGCGCCTCGACGTAACTGATCGTCCGCGCGTCGACCCCGGCCCGGTCCAGCGCCTCCCGGACCACCTCCGCCTGCGCCGCCGGGTTGGGCACGCTGTAGCCGAAAGTCCGGCCGTCGTTGTTCGTGGCGGTGCCGCGGATGACCCCGTGGATGTGGTCGCCGTCGGCTTCCGCCAGGTGCAGCGGCTTGAGCAGGACAGCGCCCACACCCTCACCGGGCACGTACCCGTCGCCACCCTCGCCGAAGGTCCGGCAGTACCCGTCGCTGGACAGGAACTGCGCGGCGCACAGCGAGAGGTACTTGCTCGGGTGCAGCGACAGGTTCACCCCACCCGCCAGCGCCATCGCGGACTCACCACGCCGCACGCTCTCCACCGCCAGGTGCAGCGCCAGCAGCGACGACGAGCAGGCGGTGTCCACGCACATGCTGGGCCCGCGCAGGTTGAACGAGTAGGACACCCGGTTGGCGATCGAGAACATCTGCGAGTTGACCGGTCCCCCGCCGCCTGCCGCGTACTGGTGCAGTTGGTAGTTGTTGTAGGTGGCGCCGACGAAGACGCCGACCGAGGCCCGCCCATCGGCGGCGCCGGGGTCGTCCAACCGCGCCCGCGAGTACCCGGCGTCCTGGAAGCAGGCCGCCGCGGTCTCCAGGAACAGCCGCTCCTGCGGGTCCATGAACTTCGCCTCGCGCGGTGAGACCTTGAAGTACGGGGCGTCGAAGCGGTCGACGTCGGTCAGGAAGCCGCCCCACCGGCAGTACGCGCCATCCGCCTTGCGCGCTCCGGCCACGGGGGCCGGGTCCACGGACCAGCGGTCCGGTGGGATGCCGACGACGCAGTCGCGGGCGAACTCCAGGTTGGTCCAGAACTCCGCGAGGGTGTCGGCCTTCGGGTAGCGACCACTGACACCGATGACGGCCACGTCCCCGCGCCGGGCCGGTTCGTGGTGGGGCTCGGCGTCCCAGGGCGGCGCGGCTGGTGGCGATGACGTCGCGGCGAACTGCGCGCGAGGTCGCGCCGCCCGGTGCTCCCGGCCGAGGTGGTCGGCCAGCGCACCGACTGTCCTGTGGCGGAAGAAGGTCTCCGGGGGGATGTCTCCGAGGACCTCGGACAGGCTCTCCACCAACCGCACCACGACCAGGGAGTCGACGCCGATGTCGGCGAAGGCGGTGTCGGCGTCGAGCCGGGACGGCGGGATGCGCAGCAGGCGTGACAGCTCGCCGACCAGCAGGTCCAGCGCCTGCTCCGTCGACCTCGCTGAGGCGACCGGGTGTGGTGGGGCGACCGGGGCCTGCGCGGCGGTCGCCGCCTGCCGGGGCGCCACGCCGTTCTCGACGACGGGCGCGGATGGGCGCGCCCGCTCGTCGACCGCGGTTCCCGTGCCGAAGGAATCGCGGAAGGCGGGCAACCAGTACCGCTCGTCCGCGAACGGGTAGCCCGGCAGGTTCAGGCGTTGCGGCTTCGCCTCGCCTGCCAGGCGGCACCAGTCCGGAGCCCGCCCCGCCAGCCACTCGTCCACCGCGTGCCACGCCACCTCGACCGGCCCCGCCCCCGCGGGCGCCGCCACGGCCGGGTCGGGGTGGCGCGAGCGCACGTGCCCGGTGCGGCAAGCACCGTCCGCCCCGGCGAGGTACCCGGCCAGCGCGTCCACCGCCTCCGCCCGCGACCCCACGACCGCGGCCAGCCGGAACGCCATCGCGTCCCGCCCCACCTGGAGCGTGTGGGCGACGTCTGCGAGGTCGAGGCCGTCGGAGTGCTCAAGCAGCTCCTTCAGGCGAGCCGCACCCCGGCGCAAGCGCTCCTCGTTCTGCGCGGACAGCACGACGACAGCGGGCGCGGTCGGCGCGGTCGGCGAGCCCACCTCGACGGCGGGCTCGTACTCCTCGAACACCAGGTGCGCGTTCGTGCCGCTGAATCCGAACGAGCTGACCGTCGCCCGGCGCGGGACCCCGTCGGGAGCCTCCCACGGCCGGAGCCGGGTGTTGACCCGGAACGGCGTGCCGTCGGTCCGGATGTGCTCGTTGACCCGGCTGACGTTGATGGTGGGCGGGATCATCCGGTGCCGCAGGGACAGCAACACCTTGATCACGCCTGCGACTCCCGCAGCGGAGAGCAGGTGACCGATGTTGCTCTTGACCGAGCCGAGCGCGCAGTAGCCGGTCCGGTCGGTGTGGCCGCGGAACGCGTCGACCAACGCGTCGAACTCGATGGGGTCGCCCAGCCTGGTGGCCGTGCCGTGCGCCTCCACCATGGTGATGGTGTTCGGGTCGACGCCGAACCGTTCGTAGACCTCGCGTTCCAACCGCGTCTGGGACGCGCCGTTCGGTGCGGTGATGCCGTTGGTGCGGCCGTCCTGGTTGACCCCCCAACCCCGGATGACGCCTCGGATCGGGTCGCCGTCGCGCACGGCGTCGTCCAGGCGCTTGAGCAGCACCACCCCGACGCCCTCGCCCGGGACGAACCCGTCGGCGGCGTCGTCGAACGTCCGGCACCGCCCGTCCTTGGACAACATCCGTGCCCGACTGGTCATCAGGTGCGTGGACGGCCCCGACAACACGCACACCCCACCCGCGAGGGCCGTGTCGCTGGTGCCGAGCACGAGGCTGTCGCAGGCCTCGGCGATCGCAACGGCCGACGACGAGCAGGAGGTGTCGATGGCCAGGCAGGGGCCCTTGAGGTTGAGGAAGTAGGAGATGCGGGAGCTGAGGATCGAGCAGGCGGCCCCGGTGAAGCCCTGCGCGCTCTCGCCGTGGTCCATGAGGAACTGACCGTAGTCGCCCGGTCCACAGCCGACGAACACGCCGCACCGGCTGTCGGAGAGCGTGGACGGCGCGATGGCGGCGTCTTCGATGCAGTGCCAGGCGGCGGACAGGAACACCCGCTGCTGCGGGTCCATCTGCTCGGCCTCGGCCGGGGAGATGTTGAAGAACAGCGGGTCGAACGAGTCCGCACCGTCCAGCACGCCCATCCAGCGGCTGTAGGTGCGGCCGGGCGTCCTGGGGTCTTCGTCGAAGAAGGCGTCGACCGGCCAGCGGGACGGGGGCACCTCGGAGACGCAGTCGCGGCCCGCGGCGAGGTTGTCCCAGAAGGCGTCCACGTCGTCGGCCATCGGGAACCGACCGGCCATGCCGATGACCGCGATGGGCGTGTCCCAGCTCGGTCGCGACGGCGCGCGCCCGTCCACGGGTTCCCCGCGGTCGGTCCGGGGCGGGGGCGGGTCGACGGGTGCGGCGCCGAGGAAGCGGGTGTCGATGCGTTCCCGCACCTCCGCGTTGGCGACGAAGGTCTGCTCGTGCATGCGCAACTCGCGGTCGAACGTGGTGGACACCCGCTCGCGCACCTCGACCGAGAGCAGGTTCTTCAGTCCGATCAGGGCCGCGCGCGGCGAACGGGCCAGTTCGCCTGCGCGCGCCAACGCGGTCGGCAGCACCTCGCCGCGCGGCACCACCGGGAACGGCACGCCGCGCTCCGCCAACTCGGCGCCCCGGAAGCGGCGGCCGGTGAACAGGATCTCCCGCGCGAGCTCCGCGCCCAACCGCTCCGGGAAGACCTGCGTCGCTCCCGCGCCGGGGGTGAAGCCGTACTCGATGTAATTGCTGGCGTAGTAGCTGTCCGCGCTGAACACCACGAAGTCGCAGAACATGCCCATGGCCCAGCCCGCACCGACGGCGTGCCCCTGCATCGCCGCGATCACCGGCAGCTCGCAGTCGAGCGCCAGGGTGTAGACATCGATGTCGGTGAACTTGACCCGGCCCTCCTGGATGGCCAGCAAACCCTCCTTCGTACCGCCGGAGGCGAAGTACCGGTCGTACCCGGTGAGCACGACCACGCGCAGGTTCTCGTCGGCGGCGATCTCCCGGAACGCGGCGCCCAGACCGGAGACCAGCGCGTCCGAGAAGGTGTTCTTGTGCTCGCGGTCGGCCATGACCACCAGTGCGACGCCGGGCTGCACCT
The DNA here is from genome assembly GCF_021056305.1 of Actinokineospora sp. PR83. NCBI lineage: Bacteria > Bacillati > Actinomycetota > Actinomycetes > Pseudonocardiales > Pseudonocardiaceae > Actinokineospora > Actinokineospora sp. PR83. The sequence goes on along the minus strand of NZ_JAJCXD010000016.1, from coordinate 109,731 downwards.
CGTGCCACCGCACGACCCGCTCGTCGGGCGGTTCGCCTGCCGGTCGGATCGCGGGCACGTCGGCCGGGTCGGTGAGCCGGACCCGGGCTGCCGCCGGGGCGGTGGTCCGGGTGCGGGCCACCGCGTCCGGTGGGCGCAGCACGATCGGACCCGCCTGCCGACCACCGGAGACGGGTGCCGCGAAGGCTGCGACATCGGCCGCCGGTGTCGGCGTGCCGGGTGGTGACGCGGCTGCCCGCGCGGCGGGCGTCGGCGCGGTCCGCGCCGACTCCCCACCCGGAGGGGGCGAGGTGGTGATCAGGGCGGCGAGCCTGCGCTCCGCCTCCTCGGCGTCGATCTCACCTGCGCCCAACGCCGCGAACACGTCTCTCGGGTTCACCGATTCCCCCCGACTCCGAGTCGCCGGAACACGCTGTCGGCCTGGTCCACGTCCACGTCACCTCGTCGCACCTGCTCGATCAGCGTCCGCAGCGCGTCGTCCTCCCCGGTCACCCGCGGCGCCGGTGCCGTGCGGTTCACCTCTTCCCCCAGGAAGATCGCGAACTCGCGGACCGTCGGGTGGCTGTAGATCTTCGACGCCGTGAGATCCAGCCCGTACCGGCCGTTGAGCCACTGGACCCACTCGACGCCGATGATCGAGTCCAGCCCGAGGTTGACGAAGGTCTCGTCGCGATCGATCTCCTCCCTGCGGATGGAGAGGATGTCGGAGAGGCTGTCGACCAGCTCCTCCCCTAGCTGCGCCGTCGACGGCCTCGCCGCCGGGGGCGGTGCGGGTTCCGCGATCGGGGCCGTGGGCAGCCGCGGCGATGCGACTGCGGTCACGGGATCTCGACCGGGCACCCCGACATCCCGCACCGGTGTCCCGGACCGCGGGCGCGCGGCCTCCGACGTCCCGGTGACGGGCGCGGCGGGTGCGGGGGCCTGCGCGTCCGGTACGGGAGCGGGCGCGGCGCCGGTGATCAGCGCGCCGTTCTCGTCGCGCACCCAATAGCGCTCACGCGCGAACGGGTAGGTCGGCAGGCTCAGGCGCCTCGGCGGGCGTTCGCCGTGCAGCAGGTGCCAGTCCACCGGGGCACCCATGACCCACAGCGCCAGTACCGAGTCGTACTTCTGCTCGGCGAACAGGGTCGGGATCGACGGGCCCGCGTCACCGTCGGCGAGCAGGGCCAGCACCGACCTGCCCGACTTCACCGCACCCCGGTGCACCGCCGCGTCGCGGCCCGCGGCCACGGCGCGCAGCACGTCCGCCAGCTCGGCCGTGTCCGAGACGGCCACGGCCAGCCGCTCACCCATCGGCTCGCGGCCGACCTGGAGCGTGTAGGCGGCGGAAGCCAGGTTGACGTCGGTGATACCGCCGTTCTCCACCGCGGCGAGCAACCTGGCCGCCACGGACTCCAGCTGCTTCCCGGTGCGCGCTGACAGCACCACCAGGGCGGGCACATCCGAGTCGACCGGTTCGTGGACCGGCACGTGCTCCTCGACCAGGACGTGCGCATTGACACCGCCCGCCCCGAACGACGACACCCCCGCCACGCGCGGCGCGGTCACCGGACCGCCGTCCCGCTCGACGGTCGGCCGAACCCACGGCGCCGACTCACCCTGCACGGTGAACGGCGTCTGCTCGAACCGTATGTTGGGGTTGGTGGTGGTCGAATGCAGGCTCGGCACGAGCACACCGTGGCGCATCTGGAGGACCACCTTCATCAGCCCGGCTATGCCCGCGGCGGCCTCCAGGTGCCCGATGTTCGACTTCACCGACCCGATGGCGCAGAAGCCGTTGTCCGCCGTGTCGGCGCGGAACGCCTGGGTCAGACCGCTGATCTCGATCGGGTCGCCGAGGTCCGTGCCGGTGCCGTGCGCCTCGATGCAGGTGACCGAGCGGGCGTCCACACCGGCCTTGTCCAGGGTGCGGCGGATGAGGTCGCGCTGCGCGACGGGGTTGGGCACCGTGTAGCCGTGGGTGTGGCCGCCGTGGTTCACGCTGGTCCCCTTGATCACCGCGTACACGTGGTCACCGTCGGCCAGCGCGTCGGCCAGGCGCTTGAGCAGCACGACGCCGACACCCTCGCCGGGCACGTAGCCGTTGGCCGAGCTCCCGAAGCTCTTGCACCGGCCGTCCACCGACAGCATCCGGTGCGCACACATGCCGACGTAGTTGGACGGGTGCAGGTACAGGTTCACCCCGCCCGCGAACGCCATGGAGCACTCGCCGCTCAGGATGTGCTCGCACGCCTCGTGCACGGCGACCAGGGACGACGAGCACATCGTGTCCACCGGCATGCTCGGCCCGCGCAGGTCGAGCAGGTAGGAGACCCGGTTCGCGGCGGAAGCGAAGGACGTGTGCGGCTCACCGCGCCTGCCCGCGCCGCGCAGCTCCGGCCCGTAGAGGTTGAAACCGGTCTTGGTGACGCCCGCGAACACACCGACTTCGCCGCGGTGGCGGCGGGCGAACTCGTCCTTGGTGTACCCGGCGTCCTCCATGGCCTCCCAACAGGTGGCGATGAACAGCCGCTCCTGCGGGTCCATCGTGGCCACTTCGCGCGGCGACATGTGGAAGAACAGCGGGTCGAACTCCGCGAAGCTGTCCACGAACCCGCCCCACTTGCTGTAGCTCGCACCGCGTGCGACGGCCTCGTTCGCGTCGGGGTGGTAGAAGTCCTCCAACGGCCACCGCTCGCGCGGGATCTCGGAGATGCAGTCCCTGCCGTTGACGAGGTTCTCCCAGTACGCGTCCAGGTCATCGGCCATCGGGTACCGGCCCGCCATGCCGACGATCGCGATGGGTTCGCGGTCGGTCCGCGCCGTTCGAGCCGTGCCGACACCGGGTGCGGCGGAACGGTCCGGGATCACGAGTCGCTCCTGGTGCACCGGTCGCTCCGGCGGTGCGGCGGTGGGAGTGCCCACCCAGGTCGAGCACTCCCCCTCGTGCTCCGCGAGCAGGTAGTCCGCCGCCTCCGCGATGCTGCGCTGCTCGAAGAACAGGGTCTTGGGCAACTCGGTGAACACCTCCCCCAGCACCCCGTTCCAGCGGGTGATCATCACGGAGTTGATGCCGTACAGCTCCAGCGGCTCAGCGGGGTCGATCTCCTCCGGGCTGAGCTTGGTGATCGCACCCAGCTGGGCCACCAGCCGGTCGACCACCCGGTCTCGCACCACGTCCGGGTCGGGGCCGGTGTTGGCGCGAGCTCCCGTCGGGCCGATGCGGGGCCGCAAGCGTGCCATGATCTTCTCCCGATCACCCGGCAGGACGACCACGCGGTCTGCACCGGTCGCCAGCACCCGGTCGAGGGTTCCCAACCCGGCTTCCGCCTCCAGGGCGACAACGCCGGTCGCCTCGAAACCCCGCTCGGTGACCTCGTCCACCGCCATGCCGCCGTCCCGCCACAGCGGCCAGTCGATCGCCACCGCTCGACCGTGCCGTTCCCCGGACACCGCCAGCCGGTTCCGGTACCCGGCGTAGAAGCCGAGGAACCCGTTGGCGGCGGCGTAGTCCGCCTGGCCCGCGTTGCCGAGGGCAGCCGAGGCCGATGAGAACAGCACCACCAGGTCCAGTGCCACGTCCTTCGTGGCCAGGTCGAGGTTGACCAGCCCGGTGACCTTCGGCGCGAGCACCCGCCGCACGTCCGCCGCGTGCTTGCGCAACATGAACCCGTCGGCCAGCACGCCCGCGCAGTGCACGATCCCGGTCAGGCCGCCATGGCGGCTCCCCAGGTCCGCCACCAGCGCGCCCACCGCCGCGGGGTCCACGATGTCGACCGCGTGGTACTCGGCGGTCGCGCCCGCGACCTCGACCGCCGCGACCGCCGCACGGGTCCGCGCGTCGGGTGCCGACCGGCCGACGAGCACCAGGGTAGGTCTGCGCACGCGGCGGGCGATGTCGACAGCGACGAGCGCGCCCAGTCCGCCCGCACCGCCGGTGACCAGGTAGACGCCACCGTCGCGCCACCGCGCGGTGGGTGTCGACCCGGCGGTCGGCTCGTTGACGGGCACGTGCTCGGCGACCAGGCGGCGGCCGTTCGAGTAGCGCACGTGGAAGTCGTCGGGGCTGGCGCCGTTCTCCAGGGCCAGCTCGGCGGGTCTGCCGACCTCGGAGCAGGCCACGATCAGCTGGGTCACCAGGCGCGGGTGTTCCAGGGTCGCGGTGCGCAGTGCGCCGGACAGCTCCTCGTCGGCGCCCTCCGCGGGCAGGAGCAGCTGGACCAGGGTGCGACCGGTGATACCGCCGCGCAGCAACTCCGACAGCTCAGCGATCAGCTGCACGGCGTGGTCGGTGAACCGGCGGTCGTGGGCGGGCTCGGTGGAGCCGAGCACCACGGCCTCCAGTGGCGGGCCGCCGGGGACGGATCGTTCGGCGAGCAGGCTCCCGGTGTCGGCGGGCCAATCACCGCACAGCAGCACCACGTGCCTGCTGAACCCGTCGAGGCGACGGCCGGGGCCCACCGGGCGTTCAGACCACCGCCGCACGAGCAGGAGGGCATCCCCCTGTGTCGGTGCGGTCGTCGGAGGGGTCGCGTGTGCGGTCGGCGTGGCCGGTTCGGTGTCCGACGCCGACCCCTGGGCGGTGGCCCCGACCGGACGCGCCACCCGGTCACCGACCGGCACCGGAGCCGGATCGGGAGCTCCGGCAGGTGCGGTGGTGCGGTCGGCCGGTCCCGCGGGCACGGCGAGCCCCAGGGCCGCGGCCTCGGACCGCGTCAGCCAGAACCGCTGCTTCGCGAACGGGTAGGTGGGCAGCGGCACGCGGCGGCGACCCGCCACGTCGCCGGAGTTCCAGTCGACCTCCTCGCCGCGCACCCACGCGTCGGCGACCGCGGCCAACTGCCCGTTCCGCAACCACCCCTCCACCTCGGCACGGGAGGTGCCACCACTGATGGAGCACCCCGTTCCACCGCCCCGGTCCGCCCGCCCCTCGTGACGCCCCGGATCCACCCCACCCGACAGGTAGCAGTCGAGCGCGCGGCCCAGGTCCGCCGTCGAGCGGACCACGAACGCGACCCTGGCCTCCATCGGCTCGCGGCCCACCTGGAGCGTGTAGGCGATGTCGTGCAGGTCGCCCGCGCTCCCGACCACACGGCGCAGCGCGACGGCGCGCTGCCGCAGCCGCTCGACGGTGCGGGCCGACAGCACGACCAGCGCGGGTCCGGTGCCGAGCCGGGTCGGGGTCGGGCGGTGCTCCTCCACCACGAGGTGCGCGTTCGAGCCACCCGCGCCGAAGGACGAGACGCCCGCCACGCGGACCGCCTCGGCGGTGCGGCCGTTGACCACCGTCCTCGGCCGTTCCCACGGGGCCACCTCGCGCTGGAGGCGGAACGGGGTCGCCGGGAAGTCGATCTCCGGGTTCGTCCGCTCGGCGTGCAGGGACGGCACCAGTTCGCCGTGCCGCATCTGTAGCAGGACCTTGGTCAGCCCGGCGATGCCCGCGGCGCTCTCCCCGTGCCCGATGTTGGTCTTCACCGAGCCGATCGCGCAGAACCCGGTGTCAGCGGTGTCCAGGCGGAACGCGCTGGTCAACGCCGCGATCTCGATGGGATCACCCAGCGCGGTGCCGGTGCCGTGCGCCTCGACGTAGCTGACCGAGCGCGCATCGCGCCCCGCCAGCTCCAGGACCTCGGCGACGAGCCGCGCCTGGGCTTTCGGGTTGGGCACGGTGTAGCCGCCGGTGCGGCCTCCCGAGTTGACCCGGCTGCCGGTGATGACGCCGTGGACGTGGTCGCCGTCGGCCAGCGCGGCGGTCAGCGGCTTGAGCACGACGGCGCCGACGCCCTCACCGTCCACGAACCCGTCGGCGCCCTCGCCGAACGCCTTGCAGCGGTCGTCGGCCGCCAGCATGGCCAGTGAGGACAACCGCTGGTAGTGCACCGGGTCGACGATCAGGTTCACACCGCCCGCGATCGCGGTGTCGCACTCGCCCGAGGCGAGGCTCTGGATCGCGAGGTGGATCGCGGTCAGCGACGCCGAGCAAGCCGTGTCCACCGCCATGCTCGGCCCGGTCAGGTCCAGCGAGTACGACACCCGGTTGGCGACCGACCAGTGGTGCGCGCCGGTCGGGTAGTTGCCGTTCATCACGCCGACGAACACGCCGACCCGCCGGTCGGGCGACAGCGACCGCGGTGTGTGCCCGGCGTCCTCCACGGCGGCGTACGCGGTTTGCAGGAACAGCCGCTCCTGCGGGTCCACCGTCTCCGCCTCGGCCGGGGAAACGCGGAAGAACAGGGGGTCGAACGCGTCGACGTCGTCGAGGAACCCGCCCCACCTGGTGTGGACGGCGCCGGGTTCGAGCGGGCCCGCGCTGTGGTGTGCCCGCCAGTCCCAGCGCTGGGACGGGATCTCGGTGACGCAGTTGCGGCCTGCGCGCAGGTTGGCCCAGAACTCGTCCACGTCGGCCGCGCCCGGATACCGCCCGGCCAGGCCGATGACCGCGACCGGGAAGCGCGGTGCCGGAGCTGTCGAAGTCACCGGGTGGGCCGCGGTCCGCGGTTCGGCAGGCGCCGACCGCACCGGTGGGTGCGCCGAGACACCCGCCGACGCCGCCGTCCCCGGCTCGGTCGACGTCGCCGCGGTCTCCGAGACCGCTGTCAGCGCCGCCAGCTCGGCCGGATTGGTGCGGGTGAGATGCGCGGCCAGCTCGGCGATCGTCGGGTGCTCGAAGAACACCGTGCCGCTCACCTTGCCCAGCCCCCGGCGCAGCTCAGCGGTAAGCTGCACCACGAGCAACGAGTCCAAGCCGTAGGTGTGCAGCGGCTCGTCCGGCCGGATCCGGTCCGCGGGCATTTTGAGCGCGTCCGCCACGAGCCCCGTGAGGTACGCCGCGCAACCGTCGACCAGGTCGCCCGCCCGCACGGGCACGACGACGGCGTGCGCACCGGGCGGACCGGGCCGCACCACCGGCCGCACCGCACGGCGGACCACGCCGTCGCCGCGGCCGCCGAGGAGTCGCTGTCCCGGCTCCGCGCCGGGCACCTCGGGCAGTGCCAACGGGCGCAGTCCCTCCTCGTCCAGCACGCGCGCCCACGTCGCCGGTGCCAGCGCCGGACCGCCGGGCAGGCGCAGTTCGACGTCCTCGGCCCGCCACCAGCCCTCCAGCAGGCCGAACGTCAGGTGCGCGAACAGCGACCCGCCCACCAGCTCGTTGGCCAGCAGCACGCCGTCGGGCTTGAGCAGCGCCTTGACATTGCGCAGGGCTTCCCGGATCGACCTGGTGGTGTGCAGGACGTTGGCCGCCACGACCACGTCGTAACCGCCTTCCACCAACCCCTGTTCGGCGGGCGGGCGCTCCACATCGAACAACAGGCGGCTCAGCGCCGGGAAACCCGGTTGGAACCGGCGCTCGGCATGGCGGAGGAAGGCATGCGACACGTCCGTGTACGCGTACTCGACGACGCGGTCCCGCAGGGGCGCCAGTGCCGCCAGCACCGCGTCGGTCGTCGCCCCGGTGCCCGCGCCGACCTCCAGCACCCGCAGCTCCGGCTCGCGTCCCGCCCGCGCGGTCAGCTCGGCCGCCACCTGCGCGGCGAGGGCGGTCCGACCGGCGTCCGCCGCGGGGTCGTCCCGGTACACGCCCTCGACCAGGTCCATCGAGGAGTCGGGGAACAGCACCTCCACCGCGGGCTGCGCGCCGGTCAGGACGGCGGGCAGCCCACGCAGCGCGCGGTCGAGCAGCGCCACCTTCGCCCGCACCCCCGGCTCCGACCGCCACCGGACCACGCCCGCCTCCCAGTCGGCCCACGCGGTCGGGTCCGGGTCCGGTGGCGGACCCGCCGCCAGCACGCGCAGGGTTTCCCGGAGCCACTCCCGGTGCTCCTCCGCGATGCCGGTCTCGGCCATCACCTGATCCACTCCCGGGCTCCCCGACAACCGGGCGCCCATCGTCCGCAGCCGGTCGGCCAGCAGCCGCACCAGCAGGTTCTCGACCCGTTGCAACTCGTTCTCGGTCACCGCCGCCCTCCCCCGTCGTCCTCCGCCCGCCCGCCGAGCGCGCCCACCAGGTGGCGGGCCAGGTCGGGCAGCGTCGGGTGGTCGATGAACACCGCTTGCGCCAGGTTCACCCGGTACCTGTCCCCGACCCGACGGGCCAGCTCGGCCAGGTCCGCAGGCGCCAACCCGTAGTCGCTGAGCTGCCGCACCTCGTCCGATGACCGGATCTTGCCGCCCACCTGCTCGTTGGCCAGGTCCCGCAGCTCGTCCAGCAGGGCAGGCACGTCGCCCGGAACGCGCCCGGCCCAAGCGGGCGCATCCAGCACCACCTCTTCGGAGCGGTCGATGAACGGCACCGCGGACGGGAACGCGCGGACCACCGCGAGCCGGTCGACCGGTGAGCGCAGCAGCAGTTCCAGTGCGGCCATGGCCTCGTCCGGCTCGACCGAGCCGATGCCCGCGCGGGCCATCCGCTCCTGGTAGCGGGATGTGGCGACCACCCCGACACCGCCCCAGTAACCCCAGTGCACGACCTTGACCGGGCACGCCCAGTCGCGGGCCAGCCGCTCGGCCACCGCGTCCTTGGCCGTGCACCCCGCGGCGTAGTTCGCCTGGCCGGGCGCGGTCAGGTGCGACACCACCGAGGAGAAGAACAGCGCGAAGTCGAGCGGTTCCCCGGCGAACACAGCCCCCAGGGCCGCGGCCACGTCGAACTTGGTCGAGTACGCCTCCAGGAACCGCTCCTCCGACATCTCCGCGACGGTCCGGTCGCGAAGTGCGATGGCCGCGTGCACGACGCCGTTCACCTCCCCGAACCGGGCGTGCACGGCCGCCAGGGCGCGTCGCAGTTGCCGCTCGTCCCGGGCGTCTGCCCGCAGGTAGTACGGCGCAGGCCCGAATCGGGCCACCCGGTCGATCGCCTCATCGATGCGGGCATCGCGCTCCCGCCTGCCGATCCAGACCACGCGGGCGCCATAGGCGTGTGCCACATACTCCGTCCACGCCTGCCCGATGCCGCCCGCGCCGCCGATGACGACGTACAGGGCGCCGTGCCGGTAACCGGTGGGCCTGCGGCCCGACCGCGACCGCGCCGGGACGAGCTTGCGCCGCCGCCACTGACCGGATCGCCAGACGTGCACCAGACCGCCCGCGGGTGCCGCGCGCAACTGCTCGACCGGCCACGGTTCGCCGATCGGCAGGTCCACGACGCGGACGTCCCAGTCCGGGTGCTCCGCGGCCACCGATGCCGCCAAGCCGTGGATCCCGGCGTGGGTGGGGACGACGGGGTCGTGCCGACCGGTCGACACCGCCTGGGCGGTCACGGCGGTCAAGCGCAGCGCCCGGTCGCCGTGGCCGAGCGCCAGCAGTGCCTTGACCAGTTGGAACAACTGGAGCACCCCGTTCGGCCCGGAGTCCTCGGCGGGCGGCCACGTTCCGGTGGCGGGCGTCGACCACACCACGTGGTCGACGTCGGGGTGCGCGGCGAGCAGCGCGCGCAGGTCCTCGACCACCCGGCACCCCGACAGGTCGAGCAGTCGGGCACCGGGGAATGCGCGGGCCAGCCGCACGCGGGCCGTCGCGTCACCGCCCAGGACCACCGTCGGCCCCGACTCGACCACCGGGTCGGCGGACGGTCGGACGATGTCCCACACGGGCACCGCCAGCATTGTCGTCATCTCCTCGTGATCGGTTCGCGCGGCTCGCGCCGAGATGCCCCGAACCCGCACGCGCACCTCGCCGCCCGCGTCGCACAGGTCCACGTCGAACAGGCGCACCCCGCCGCCCCCGCCCGCGTCGCGCACCCACGCCCACATCGAGCCGGTGCAGGGACCGAGGACGTCCACCGCGTCCACGGCGAACGGCAGGAGCGGTTCGGACAGGTCGGGGAGCAACCCGACGGTGGCCTGCAACGCCGAGTCCAACAGCCCGGGGTGCAGGGTGAGACCTTCGTCCGGCCCGGGGGTGCCCGCGGGGAGCGCCAGTTCCGCCAGCACCTCCCCCGTCCCGACCGCGATGCGCCGCAGGCAGCGGAACGTGGGCCCGTAGTCCACTCCCGCCGCGTCGAAGACCCGGTAGCAGGCGTCGGCGGGCAGCACGAGCCGGTCGCAGGCCGCGGACACCGCCGCGACGTCCACCGGTGTGCCGTCGTCACCGGCCGTGGGGTGCGCCGCACCCCGGCAGCAGGTCGTGTCGCCGACACGCACCTCGAACGCCACCTCGTCACCCCGCCGGGTCATGACGACCTCGACGGCGACCGGGCTGTCGCCCACGTCCAGCGGAGCGGGCCAGACCACCTCCGACAGCCGCACGTGGCCTGCGGGACCGCCGTAGCCGGGCCAGGCGCGCGACACCGCCGCCCGGACCAGTTCCAGGTGCGCGGCGCCCGGCAGCACGGGCCTGCCCGCCACCCGGTGGTCGGTGAGGAAGAACTCCTCCCCGGTGAACGAGGTCCGCACGCGGACCTCGTCGCCGACCCGCTCGACCGGCTGGTCGACGGTCAGCAGGGGGTGCCGCGCGGCCGGGGCGGTCACCGCGGCGCCGGGTGCCCGCCCCGGTCGTTCGACCGGCTCTGGCAGCCAGTAGCGCTCCTGGGCGAACGGGTAGGTCGGCAGCGACACGATCCGCCCCGTGGACGGCACGGTCCACTCCGCACCGGTGACCCAGGCGGCGAGGGCGAGGTCGAGTGCGTCGGCGCCGGGAGCCACGGCGCCCGGCGGGGCAGTCGCCACGGCGTCCGCCGTGACGCGCGCGGCGCCGTGGTGCACCCCTTGCGGGAACTCGCCCGCCGCCACGGCCCGCAGCACTCCGGCGAGTTCGGCCACCGAACCGACCACCACGCCCAGGCGTTCGCGCATCCCCTCGCGGCCGGTGGCGAGCGTGTGCGCGATGTCGGCCAGGTCCCCGTCCCCGAACGCGCCCAGCGCGTCGGCAAGCTGGGCCGCCCGCTCACGCAAGCGGTCCCCGTCGCGCGCGGACAGCAGGATCGGCACGGGTGCGCCGTCGTGCGCCGGGGCCGCCCCGTGCCGGTACTCCTCCACCACCACATGCGCGTACGCCCCGGAGATGCCGAACGAGCTGATGCCCGCGCGCCGCGGGACGCCGTCCGGGGTCGTCCACTCGCGGGCGGAGCCGTCGAGCCGCAGCGCGGTGCCCTCCAGCCGGATCAGCCGGTTGCGGCCCGTCGGCAGCGGTGCGGGCGGGATGGCGCGGTGGCGGAACTGGAGCAGGACGCGCACCAGGCTCGCCAGGCCCGCGGCGCCCTCGGTGTGACCCACGGCGGTCTTCACCGAACCCAGGGCGCAGAAGCCCTCGCGGTCGGTGTGCCGGGCGAACGCGCCCGCCAGCGCCTTGACTTCGATCGGGTCGCCGAGCCTGGTGCCGGTGCCGTGGGCTTCGACGTAGGTGATGGTCGCGGGGTCGACGGCCGCGTCCCGCCACGCCCGCAGGATGACGTTCTCCTCGCCGGGGACGCTGGGCGCGGTGAACGAGGCCGTGTACCCACCGTGCAGCGCCGCCGATCCCTTGATCACCGCGTGGATGCGGTCACCGTCGACCTCGGCTCGCCGCAGCGGCTTGAGCACCACGCTGCCGACGAACTCACCCGGGACGTACCCGTCGGCCGACTCGTCGAACGTGTGGCAGCCGCCGGTCGGCGACAACGCGCCGACCCCGCTGAAGAACCGGTAGTGGTGGGACGACAGGAGCAGGTTCACCCCACCGACGATCGCCATCCCCGCCTCGCCCGCACGCAGCGCGCCGCACGCCCGGTGCAGCGCCACCAACGACGAGGAGCAGGCCGTGTCGACCGCTTCGCTCGGGCCGCGCAGGTCCAGCGCGAAGGAGATGCGGTTGGCCAGCACCGTGTGGTTGTTGCCCAGTCCCGCGTACGGCTCGACCGGGCCGCCCAACTCGTTGACGCGGTCGAGGTAGTCGTGGCAGCACACACCGACGAAGACCGCGGTGTCGCTGCCGCGCAGGCGGCCTGCCACGCCCGCGTCCTCCGCCGCCGCGTAGGCGCTCTGCAACACCAGCCGCAGTTGCGGGTCCATCCACTCGGCCTCGCGCGGTGAGACGTGGAAGAACCCGGCGTCGAACGCGGCCACGTCGGGCAGGAAACCGCCCCACTTGCAGCAGGTCTTGTCCACCGCGCCTGGTTGCGGGTCGTACCACGGCCGGACGTCCCAGTGGTCGAGCGGTACCTCGGTGACGGCGCTGCGGCCCGCGAGGAGGTTGCGCCAGAACTCGTCGAGGTCGGCCGCTCCGGGAACGGCGGCGTGCACGCCGATGATGGCGATGTCGTGGTCGTCGGCCGGTGACCCGTCGACCGGGGCCGTGCGGGCGGGCCGCGGCTCCCGGGACGGCTGCCGGGCGGGCGCGAGCCCGTGGTCGCGGTGCAGGTGGTCGGCCAGCGCCTGGACGTTCGGGTACTCGAACAGCAGGGCCGGGCTCAACTCCAAGCCGGTTTCCCGCCCGAGGTCATCGGTCAGCGCGACGAGCTGCGCAGAGGTCGCGCCCATGTCCATGAGGTTCACCCCGGGGTCCACCTCGTCCTCGGCGACACCGAGCAGCGCGGCGACCTTGCCGGTCACCAGGTCCCGCGCGCCCTCCCGCGGCTCCGCCCGCCGCGCGCGAACCCGCTTCAACGAGCACCCGGTCAACGTCGCGAACACCCTCCCGTGCTCGTCGGCGAGGTCGGCGTCGAACACCACCACCTCGTCGCCGCGCCTGCGCAGCACGACCGCCAGCCGCACTGGGCCGTCGGGCACGTCGCGCGCCACTCGCAGCTCGTCGATCGCCAGCGGCAGGAACGCCTCGCCCGCCGCCAGGAACAGCAGGGCCGCCTGGAACGCGCTGTAGGTCAGCAGCGGGTGGAGCAGGTGGTGCCGCGGATCGCGCCGGACCGCCGCGGTCGCGTCGACCGTGGCGAGGACCAGGTCCGGGCCCGCGGACAGCTCGGTGAAGGTCCGATAGGTGGGTCCGACGGCGACGGCCGGGTTGCGCGCGTAGACGGCGACGGTGTCCACCGCGGTGATCGCACCGGCCTGCGGGATCTCTCGGGCCACGGGCGTGCCCTCGCGGATGGCGCCGTCGGCGACCGGGCTCCAGTCCCCGCCGTCGCGGTGGCTCACCCGGAAGCCGGTGTCGGCAGGCTCGACCCGCACCTCGACCACCTCGTCCGGGCCGACGGTGAGCGGCTTGAGGAACCGCAGCCTGCGCACCTCGACCCCGGCCGCGCCCGGGAAGGACGTCGAGTACCAGTCGACGGCCAGGCTCGCGTACACCATGCCGATCAGCGCGGGCACGCCGTGCACCACGTGCTCGCGCACGAAGGGGTCATCGGCCCGGTACTCGATGGCGGGCCCCGCCACTCCCGCTCCCGCCACTGCCGCGCGGTCTCCGGTGGGCAGCCCCACCGGACCGGGGACGACCGCCCGCGGGGGCAGCTCGGTCCACCAGTACCTGCGCGCGGCGAACGGGTCGGACGGCAGGTGCACCCGGCGAGGTGGCCGTCCGGCGTGGGTCACCGCCCAGTCCTCGGGCGACAGGTCGGCACCACCGACCCAGGCCCGCGCCACCCGGTCCAGCGAACCGGCGGCCAGCAGGGCGCGCAGCTCCGCTGCGGCGGGCACCGCGCCCGCGGGTGCCGAACGCCGTGCGGTCAGCGCCCCGAGCAACTCATCCCGCGTCGCCGCGACGAACGCCGCCCGCTCCGGCAGCGCCGCGCGCCCGACCTGCAGGGTGTGCGCCACCGACGCCAGATCCACTCCCGGCTCTGCGCGCAGGAAGTCGGCCAGCCGCGAAATGGCGCGGTCCAAACGGTCGGCGTCGGCGGCGGAGAGCACGAACAGCCGCGGCTGGTCGGGTTCCACCGGGGTCGCGGGCGCGCGGTGTTCCTCCACTACCAGGTGCGCGTTGCTGCCGCTGAAACCCAGCCCGCCGACGGCGACCCGGCGACGCCCGCCCGCAGGCGCCCGCCAGGGCGTGGTGCGCGTCGTCACGGTGAAGGGCGAAGCCGCGAGGTCGAGGTGGCGGTTCGGCTTCTCGAAGTGCGGTGTCGGCACCAGCTCGCCGTGGCGCAGGCACAGCAGGGCCTTGTGCACCGCCGCCACACCCGCGGCGGCGGTGGCGTGGCCGATGTTGCCCTTGACCGAGCCAACCGCGCAGCCACCCACGGGTACGCCCGCTTCCCGGAACACCGCGGCGAGCGCATCGTGTTCGATGCAGTCGCCGAGGAGGGTCCCGGTGGCGTGCGCCTCCACGTAGCCGATGCTCGCCGGGTCCACACCGTGCCGCCGGTACACCTGCCGCAGCAGGGCGGTCTGGCGACGCTTGCTCGGCGAGGTGAGGCCGTTGGTGCTGCCGTTCTGGTTGACGCCCGAAGCGAGGACGACCCCGTGGACGGCGTCGCCGTCGCGCTCGGCGTCGGACAGGCGCTTGAGCACCAGTGCGCCGACGCCCTCGCCGGGCACGAACCCGTCGGCGCCGTCGTCGAACGGGCGGCAGCGCCCGGTCGGGGACAGCATGCCCGCGGCGCTCATCGTCAGGTGGCGCTCGGAACCCAGGTAGAGGCTGACGCCGCCGGTCAGCGCCAGGTCGACCTCGCAGGCCCGCAGCGCCTGGCAGGCCAGGTGCACCGCGACCAACGACGACGTGCACGCGGTGTCGACTGCCAGCGCAGGCCCGAGGAGGTTGAGGTGGTAGGCGATCCGGGCCGCCGCGACGGCCGCGCTGGTCCCGGTCACGTGCGCCGCGGTGGGTTGCCGGTCGGTCAGCTCCGCGCCGTACTCCTGGGCGGCGATACCGAGGTAGACGCCGCAGGAACGTCCGTCCAGCACGTCCGGGCCGTAACCCGCGTCCTCGAACGCCCGGTACGCCTCCTGGAGGAACAGCCGCTGCTGCGGGTCCATCGCGTGGGCGTCCTCGGCGCGAATCCCGAAGAAGTCCGCGTCGAACAGGTCGACCCCGCTCAGCGCTCCCACCCGGCGGCGGTGGTCCGGGGGCCGCGGGGCGTCGTGGGCGGCGACGCCCCACCGGCCCGCGGGGACCTCCACCACCGAATCGCGCCCGTCGCGGAGGTTGGCCCAGAAGGCGTCCAGGTCGCCCGCGCCGGGGTAACGGCCTGCCATGCCGATGATCGCGATCGGTTCCGGCGTGCTCCCGAGGGGTTCCGCCGCGGCCGGAGCGGTCGCCTCGACGGGTCCGACCGCCAGCACCGCCTTCGCCTCCTCGACCCCGATCCCGCCGGAGCGCAGGTCGAGCAGCAGCTCACGCACCCGCATGTGTCCCCCTCATCGGCCGAACAGCTCCTCAACCCGTTGCCCGACCTCGGTGCGGTGGAAGGTCAGCTCGTGCATGGCCAGCTCCTGCCGCAGCACACCGGGCAGCGCCTCGCGCAGTGGGCGTGCCAGGTGCTCCTTGAGCGCCCGCAGCGACACCGCGGGCTTCTCGGCCAGCTCGGCAGCCAGCTCCAGCGCCCTGGGCAGCACCTCCGCCCGCGGCAGCACCGGGAACGGCACCCCCCGGGCGGCCAGTTCGGCGCCGCGGAAGTTGCTCGCGTTGAGCAACATCTCGTGCCCCAAGGCAGGGCCGAGCTTGGCGGGCAGCACGAGCGTCGCGCCCATGCCCGGCGTGAACCCGTAGCGCATGAAGTTCGCGGTGTAGACGCTCTCTCGGCTCAGCAGCACCAGGTCCGCGTACAGACCGAGCGCGAAACCACCACCGATGGCATGACCCTGCACGGCCGAGATCACCGGTACGTCGCACTCCAGGGCCAGGCTGTAGAGGTTCAGGTCGGTGAACCTGCTGCGCCCCTCGTGGATGGCGATCAGCCCCTCCCTGGTACCGCCGGACGCGAAGTAGGTGCCGTACCCCGTCAGCACCACCGCCCGGCAGTCCCCGTCGGCGCGGACACCCGCGAACGCCCGGGTCAACCCGTCGACGAGTTCCGGCGTGAACGCGTTCTTGTGCACCTCGTCCCGCATCGTCACCAGGACGACGCCGGGCGAGGCGGCGCGCACCTGCACCACCGGACCGGTCACCGCTCCCACGGCGGCACCCCCCGTTCGACGTACCGGCGGATGCGCTCGAGGTTCACCGGGTCGGTGAACACCTCGGCGTTGCCGTCCACGGCGATCGCGCGCGCCCGCTCCAGCGCGTCGTCGAGGCGTTGCGCGTAGCGCTTGTAGCGGACCACGCCGTCCTTGGGCAGGCGCCGCAGCCGCACGAGGTGCTTGTCCACCACCGCGGTGCTGTCCGGACCGATCGCGTCGACCAGGTGCAGGCGCATTGCGTCCCGCGCGTCGACCGGCGTCGTCGTCAGCGCCAGGTAGTTCGCGTTGTGCGTACCGCAGCGGCGGGCAAGGAACGGCAGCACGCACGCCGGGTACAAGCCGAACAGCAGTTCCGAGAGGCTGAACCGGGCGGTGTCGTCGGCGATCACCACGTCGCACGCGGCGACCAGGCCGACACCGCCCGCGTTGGCCACGCCGCGCACGTGCGCCACCGAGACGTAGGGGCCGTTGGCCAGCCGCAGGAACAGCTCGTACAGCTTGTCGGCCCGCCCGCGGACGTCCTGCTCGGTGACTGCCGCCGCCCCGGCGCGCTCGAAGTCAGCGCCGAAGCAGAAGTACTCCGCCCCGCCCTCCAGGACCACAACGGCCGCCGACTCGGCGCACTGGTCCAGCACCTCCAGGCACTCGTCCAGGAGCCGGTCGTCGATGGCGTTCCTCGCCTCCGGCCGGTCCAGCCTCATGCGCCACACGCGACCGTCGACGGTCACCCGCACGGTCTGGTAGTCGGTCACGTCCACGCGTACTCCCGGCGGAACTCGCGGACACCGCGCAGGACGAGCCGCCCCGGCTCGTCCTCGCCCGGGTCGACCACCGCGTTCCTGGTGCCGAAGCGGAGCCCGGCACGGGCCACCCCGTCGTACTCGGCCGGGCGGAGCCTGCGCCGGGAGGCCAACCGCGCGCCGATGCCCAGGGCGGCCACCCGGTCCGACGCGCCCGGTGCCACCACGCCGCTGTAGAACTCGGCGCAGCACCCCGACCCGTAGGAAAAGCACCCCACGCGCTGCCCGCCTGCCGGATCGGCGGCCTCGATGGTCCCGGCGAGGGAGAGGAACACGCCCGCACCCATGGTGTTCCCCGTCTGCCGGGTGTGGCAGATGCCGGGCAGCACCCGTCGGCGGAAATCGGGCTCGATCTCCGCAGCGGGCACCCTGGCCACCCTGCGCATCATCGTCCGGTGTGCGCTGCGGACCATGCCGCCAAAGGGCGTGTGGAACGCCAAGTAGTCGAACGAGGTGCGGTAGTCGGCGCCCGGAACGCGTTCGCGGTAGGCGCGGAAGGTCTGCTCGCAGGCGTCGAGGTAGGTCATGAGCCCCACATCCGGGTCGCCCGCCTCGCCGTCGGGCGTCGGGCGGCAGGTGTCCATCACCTCGTGGCCGTGGTAGCCGTTGGCGCCGACGTCGAAGCCGAACACCCCGGGGTGTTCGCCGACCAGCAGCGCGACCGCGCCTGCGCCACCACTGGGTTCGCTGAACGCCCAGTCCATCGTCACCGCGCACGGGTCGTCCGTCGCCGCGCCGCGCGCGACGTCGGTGGCGACCACCAGGGCCTTCGCCCCGGGTGAGGTGCGGGACAGCACGAACGACACGGCCGCCTGCAACCCCGCCGTGCCCGAGTAGCAGGCGCTCTTGAGCTCGAACAGCCTGCAGTTGCGGTTGAGCCCGAGCCAGTGGTGCAGGTAGGCGGCGAGCGGCTTGCCGAAGTCCAGGCCGGATTCCGTGCAGGCGATCAGCATCTCGACCCGGTCCAGTTCCGCGGGCGGGAGGGCGTCCAGCAGCGGCTTGGCCGCGTTGACGCCGAAGGTGACCGGGTCCTCCCAGGGCATGGTGACGGTCTTGCGGTCCAGCAGCAACTCCTCGAACCGCGCGGTGTCCAGTCCGCGGTGCACCATCAGCTCGCGCACGTCGACGCAGGCGGTGCCGCAGAAGGCGTTCATCGCCTCGATCCCGACCGGATCCACCTCATCTCCCTTCCTCACGCGCCCGCCCGCAGGCACAGCGCCGTGCTCAGCCCGCCGAAGCCCGCGCTGAGCGTCACCGCGTTGGTCATCCCGTGCCGCTCCGGTCGTCCGCGCACCCACCCGAGGGCCGGGTCGATCGGCCGGTCCAGGTTCCGGGTCGGGTGCAGGGTCGACGCACGCATCTGCAACAGCGTCGCGACCAGCTCGACAGCGCCCGCGGCGCTCAACCCGTGCCCGGTCAACGACTTCGTGGCGTTGATCCGGGCGTGTGCCAGTCCCGCTGCGCGGATCGCGGCGACCTCGACCTCGTCGCCCAGCCCGGACCCCGTGCCGTGCGGGTTGACGTAGTCGACCCGCCGCGGCGGCAGCCCGGCCATGGCCAGTGCGCCGCGCACGGCTCTCGCCTCGCCCGCGACCGACGGGTCGGGGTTGCGGTTGCCATCCGCCGCCACCGCCCAGCCGGTGATCACCGCGTACGGGTGGGCGCCGCGTGCCTCGGCCGCGGTGGCTCGCTCGACGACCACGGCGGCGCACGCCTCGCCGTAGACGAACCCGTCGCGATCCGCGTCGAACGGCCTGCTGGCGAGGTCCGGTCGGTCGGCGAAGCGGTCGGAGCCCATCGCACCGAGCGCGCGCAGGGCTCGCAGCTCCCAGTGCGAGAGGTCGGCCAGCGCGCCCAACGCGATGCAGGCGTCCACCTCGCCGGAGCGCACCAGCCGGGCGGCCTCGATGACCGCGAGTTGCCCGCTGGCCGAGGCCCCGCCGACGGTGTGGGCCGGGCCGCGGATGCCGAACTGCTCGGTGCCGAGCCCGCACAGGTCGGTGTCCAGGTAGGACATCCCGTAGGTCGGCGGCAGGTAGCCCGGTCGGTCCCGGTACGCCTCGTGCCTGAGCACCAACTCCCGCTGCTGTACGTTCGAGCCGCCCACGACGAGCCCGACCCTCTCGGGGTCGGCACCCGCTAGCTGTGCGTCGTCCCACGCCTCCTGGAGCACCACGAGCGCGGCGAGCGCGGAGTGCCCGACGCCGCGCAGCAGCTTGCGGGAGAACCGCTCCGGGACCACCGGGGTGGGGATCTCGGCACCGATGAACGCGGTCGCGGCGACGCGCCCCGGTCGGACCAGCGGGCCGAACGAGTGGTCGCCGCGCAGCAGCGCGCCGAGGAAGGCCTCTTTGCCCTGACCGATCGCGCTGATCACACCGCAACCGGTCACGACCGGTTCACCGCCCACGTGCGTTGGCGTGCAACGTGTCCACCAGGCCGCCGATGTCCTTGACCCCGGCCAACCGGGTCCGCTCGACCTCGATCGACAACGCCTCCATGGCCAGCATCGTGATCTCGGCGCGGTCCACGGAGTTCGCGCCGAGGTCGACCAGTCGGTCGGTCGGCTCGATCTGCCTCCCGGCCAGGTCCGGCAAGACCTCGTGGATGCTCGCAACCACTGCTTCGAGCACATCAGCACGGTCCAACTCGCTCATCTCCCCACTTTTCCCGCCGTGACCACGGCTTACCGCAGCCACGCGTACTCGCGGTGGAACTCACTGATCTGCCGGAGCACGAGGCGTTCGGTCCGCCCCGGTTCCAGCACCTGGGCGGGTATCAGCGACTCGTCCAGCTTCCAGTTGCGGGTGCCGAATCGCACCGCGCCCTCGCCGGTCAGCAGCCGCTCGTACTCGTCGATCGACAGCGGGTACCGGCTGTCCAGCGCCTCCGCGATGCCCGCGGCCCGCAGCCGCTGCTGTCCTCGCGGTGTCACCACACCGCTGTAGAACTCGGAGGAGCAGCCCGAACCGTAGGAGAAGACGCCGATCCGCTTGGGTCGGTCGATCTCAGCGTTGTCGATGGTGCTCGCCAACGAGACGAACACGGTGCCGCCCATGGCGTTGCCGGTGCGTTGGCAGTACCGGATGCCGGGCAGGACCCGGCGTTCGAAGTCCTCCTCGATGTCACCGCGCGCGGCACCGGTCAGCCTGCGCATCATCGTCCGGTGCGCACCCTTGACCATGCCGCCGAACGGCGTGTGGAACGCCAGGTAGTGGAAGGATTTCCGGTAGTCCACGTCCGCGACGCGTCGCCGGTACTCCAGGAAGGTCTGCTCGCAGCAGTTCAGGTAGGACATCAGGGACAGGTCCGCGTCGCCTGCCTCGCTGTCCGCGGTGGGACGACAGGTGTCCATCACCTCGTGGCCGTAGTAGCCGTTGGCCCCGGAGTCGACCTGGAAGACTTCCGGGGTGTCGCTGATCAGCATGGCGACCGCGCCCGCACCGGAACTGGGTTCGGCGAACGACCAGTCCTCCGTCAGCGCGTCCCCACCCTCCACCACGGTGAACCGCGAGATGTCGGTGGCGACCACCAACGCCTTCGCGCCCGGTGACGCCTGGGACAGGATGAAGTTCACCGCCGTCTGGAACCCAGCGGTGCCCGAGTAGCAGGCGCTCTTGACCTCGAACAACCTGCAGTTGCGGCTCAGGCCGAGGTGGTGGTGCACGTAGGTGCTCAGCGACTTGCCGAAATCGATGCCGGACTCGGTGCAGGTGATCAGCACCTCGATCCGGTCACGCTCCTCCTCCGGCATCGCGGCCACTATCGGCGCGGCGGCGTTGACGGCGAAGGTGACCGGGTCCTCGCTGGGCAGCGCCACCGCCTTCTGCCGCATCAGCAGGTTGGCGAACCTCGCGGCGTCCAGACCCCGGTGCTCGACCAACCCCATGACGTCGAGAAACGCGGTCCCGCCGAACACGTTCATCGCCTCGATGCCAGCGAGAACCACGTGCTGCCCCCTCGATCGTCTCGTGTCTGTGCTGTGTGCGCGGTCAACCCGCGGCGACGGCCGGGCGAATGCGGTCGAGCAGGGAGGTGAGGACCCGGCCGGTACCCACTTCCGTGAACTCCGTCTCGCCGTGGTCGAGCAGTCGACGCACGGTCTCCGCCCACCTGACCGGGGCGGTGATCTGGTCGACCAGGTTGCGCGCCACCGAGCTGTGGTCGTACGCCTCGGCGGTGGCGTTGGCCAGCACCGGGATCTTCGGTGGGGCGAACGGGAAGTCGTGCTCGGCCAGGTACGCCTCGAACCGGTGCCGCGCGTCGGCCATGTACCGGCTGTGGAACGCGCCACTGGTGCGCAACACCGTGCAGGTGATCCCGCCCGGCAGCGCTTCGAACAAGGGCTTGGCGGCCACCACCGCCTGGCGCGGTCCGGAGATCACGACCTGCGTCGGCGCGTTGTCGTTGGCGATGTCGACCTGCTCGGTCAGTCCGTGGGCGTCGAGCGCCTCCGCCACTTCCGCCCGGGTCAGCCCCACCACGGCGGCCATCCCCCCGCCGCCGATCCGGCCCATCAGTTCGCCGCGCTTCTTCACCAGGCGCACCCCGGTGGCGAAGTCGAACACCTCGGCGGCGAACAGGGCATTGTACTCGCCGAGGCTGTGCCCGATCGCGTACGCGGGCGCGGGTTCGCCGTTGCGCCTGCGCTCCAAGTGGTGCAGCGCGTTCACCACGAAGATCGCGGGCTGCGCGTACTGCGTCTCGTCGAGCAACCGGTTGGGGTTCTCCAGGCACAGCTTTTCCAGGGAGTAGCCAAGGATTTCACCGACTTGTCCGACCTCATCGGGGAACCTGTCGAACAACGCCTTCCCCATGCCTTTTCGCTGTGATCCCTGCCCGGGAAACATCAGTACGACCATGCGTCACCCCACGATCTTCCCATGTCCTTCTTGGAATTCGAGGACTCTTCCGAACCGGCGGAACCGCGTGGGTCAGACTGCGATCTTCAATTCGGTGAAAGCACGCACCGCAAGCCCCTTGGAGCGCTCCGGCTCAGCGACCAAGCCGATGTCACCGAAAAGCTCGACGATCCGCCGGAAAGCGACCTCGCCCTCCATCCGGGACAGCACCGCGCCGAGGCAGTAGTGGATTCCACCACCGAACGAGAGCGGCTGACCACCGCGACGGCGGATGTCGAAGTCATCCGGCGCGTCGAATCGCCGCGGGTCGCGGTTCGCGGCTCCGATGAGTCCCATCACCATCTGGCCGCGCTCGACGGTCGTGTCGCCGATGCGCACGTCGGCCGAGGCGCGGCGGCCGAAGTACTGGACCGGCGCGTCCCAGCGCAGCACCTCCGACACGGCGTTGCCCGCCAGGCCCGGGTCCGCGCGCAGCGCCGCGTACTGGTCCGGGTGCGTGATCAGGGCGTGCAACCCGTTGCCGAGCATGCTCGACGTCGTCTCGTGGCCCGCCGAGAACAGGAAGATGATGTTGTTGACGAGCTCGTGGTGTGCCAACTCGCCCTCATCCGCCGTCGGCACCAACGCGGACAGGAGGTCGTCGCCCGGCTCCTCGCGGCGCAGTCCGACCAGTCGGTCGAAGTAGTCGAGGAACCAGGAGCACGCCTCTTCGGCGCGACGCAGCGCGGCCTCGCTGATCACCGGGTCGAGCAGCGGCAGCAACGCCGTGGAGTGATCCTTGCAGGTCACGTGGTCCGCCTCGGGCACACCGAGCATCTCGCAGATCAGCGCGACCGGCAGCGGCTGCGCCACCGCGGCGATGAAGTCACCGCCGCCGTCGGCTGCGAACCGGTCGAGCAGCGCGTCGACCTTCCGCTCGACCCTCGGGCGCAGCGATTCGACCCGCGCGGGTGTGAACGCGCGGGAGAAGTGGCGCCGGATGCGCGTGTGCTCCGGCGGGTCCAGGCCGAGCAGCCAGGAGCGCGACGCCAGGTCGACGGAGGACTCGGGCACGAAGTTGCCGAAGAAGCGCTTCTGCTCGGACCGGCCCAGGGAGTTGTCGCGCAGCACCGCGTCCACATCCGCGTGGTGACTCACCAGCCACCCGTTCAACCTGGGGTGGTGGTGCAACGACCCCGCGTCGCGGATGCGCGCGTACCGGCTGTACGGATCACGGACGAATTCATCTGACAGCGGGTCGAACAGCCCGGCCACAGGGCTCATCCCCGAGGCCGCGCCAGTCTTGTCGGTCATGCGAAATCCCCCATTTGGCACAACATCCCGATAAATTCATGCTACTCGTCACACACCAGTTCGCGGCACGTGCACACAAAAGGACCGAACGAAAAGAAGACATAGACCAAGAATTGCCACTCAACGTTGAGGTGACAGATCCCCCAGATATGTCAACCATAGGCCGAAGTTTGGCCCCCCAGCCCAGCGGCACTGTTGTGAGGGTTTCACCCCAGGCCTCGACCGAGGATGCCACAGACCGCCCTCGGCAGGCAACCCTCCGTCACGAGTCTCTTTCCTGATTACTTCCCGACTGGTAGCGTGAGATGTCGAGCGAGCAGAACATG
This sequence comes from Actinokineospora sp. PR83, assembly GCF_021056305.1. Taxonomy (NCBI): domain Bacteria; kingdom Bacillati; phylum Actinomycetota; class Actinomycetes; order Pseudonocardiales; family Pseudonocardiaceae; genus Actinokineospora; species Actinokineospora sp. PR83. The sequence goes on along the minus strand of NZ_JAJCXD010000016.1, from coordinate 86,485 downwards.
ATCTTGTTCCACGCCGCGGACGCCGACACGAGCCAGCTTTGGCATTTCTTTACCGCTCGACTTCGCAACCCCATTGACGGCGAGCAGGCTCACCCCTGCCCCGCAGGCGGGAGCGACCCGTCGAGCCTCGGCGTGCGCATTCCACCGGGGGCTTTGAGGAGCACAGTTGATCAAATCAGGCGACGACTTCGACGTGATCGTCATCGGTGGCGGGCCTGGAGGCGCCGCCACCGCGGGATTGCTGGCACGGGAAGGACACCGCGTCCTCGTGCTCGAGCGGGAGAAGTTCCCCCGCTACCACATCGGCGAGTCACTGATCACCGGCGCGCTGCCCACCTTGGAGGACCTGGGCCTGCTCGACCGCATGGACCAACTCGGATTCACCAAGAAGTACGGCGGAACCCTGTTGTGGGGCAAGAACAACCCGCCGAACGCCCAGAGGTCCGAGGAGCCCGCCGAAGGGGCTCCCGGCCCCGAGACGTGGGGGTTCCGGTTCGCCGAGGCGTCCAAGTACGAGCACTCCTACCAGGTGCGCCGTGCGGACTTCGACGCGCTGGTGCTCGCCCGCGCCCGCGAGCTCGGTGCCCAGGTGCTGGAGGAGACGACCTTCCACGCGCCGGTCCTCGATGGCGACCGCGTGGTGGGCGTGACCTACGGGCAGCGCAACGGGCAGGAGCGCCGCACGGCCAAGTGCCGGTTGCTCGTCGACGCCTCCGGCCAGGCACACGTGCTGGGCCGGGAGTTCGACTGCGTCCAATGGCACGAGGACTTGCGCAACATCGCTGTGTGGAGCTACCTACAGGGCTGCAAGCGCTACACGGCGGGCAACCACGCGGGCGACATCCTCACCGAGAACCGACCGGACGGGTGGTTCTGGTTCATCCCGTTGTCCGACGGCACGGTGAGCGTCGGGTACGTCACCCCTGTCGAGCGGTACAAGCAGTCCGGCATGAGCCTGGAGGAGCTCTACGAATCGGAGATGGCCCGGACGAAGGAGGTCTCCAAGCTCACCGACGGGGCCTTCCGCGCCAGCGGCTTCCGCACGATCCGCGACTGGTCCTACACCTGCACGCGGTTCCACGGACCCGGTTGGGCGATGGTGGGTGACGCCGCGGCCTTCATCGATCCACTTCTGTCCACGGGCGTGACGCTGGCGATGCGCGGTGCCGCAGGCTTGTTCGAGGCCGCGCACACCGCGTTGACCGAGCCCGATCGGGAACTCGCGGTGCTGGCCCGGTACGAGGACGACTACCGCGCCTTTCTCGACTCGCTGTTGGACTTCGTGCGGTTCTTCTACAACAAGTCCTTCAGCAAGGAGGACTACTGGGACAAGGCACAGCAGACCGTCGACCCGGAGAAGGTCCGCTCCCGCCAAGCCGACTTCGCGACCGTTCTGTCGGGCTTGACCGGCATGCGGGAGATCTTCGAGGCAGCGGCCGATGAACCCCACGCGCCCGCCGGGGGTTGAGGTGGTGCACTCCGCGTCCGCGGTGGCGCCGATCGGCGGTCATCCACTGCTGGTGTTCCTGTTGCAACTGTGCGCGTTGCTGGGACTGGCCGTGTTGCTCGGCAGGCTGGCGGTGCGCCTGGGCATGTCCGGGGTGGTCGGCGAGTTGTGCGCCGGTGTCGTCCTCGGACCATCGTTGCTGGGGCACCTGGCGCCGTCGGCGAGTCGGTGGCTGTTCGCCGCCGACCCCGCGCAGTTCCACCTGCTCGACGCGGTCGGGCAGGTGGGGCTGCTCCTGCTCGTCGGTTACACCGGCACGCACATCGATCTCGGTTTCATCCGGCGCAAGGCGACCGCGGCGGCGCGGATCAGCGCCTCCGGCCTGCTCCTGTCCCTCGGCCTGGGTATCGGAGCGGGGTACACCCTGCCCGCCGCGTTGGTGCCCGCAGGCACCGATCGGAGCGTGTTCGCCTTCTTCCTGGGTGTCGCACTGGCGGTCAGCGCCATCCCGGTCCTGGCCAAGACGTTGATGGACCTCGGGTTGTTGCACCGCGACATCGGCCAGGTGACGCTGTGCGCGGTGATGATCGACGACACCGTCGGCTGGCTGTTGCTGTCGGTGGTGACCGCACTGGCCGTCGGGACCGTCACGACAGGCGGAGTGGCCCTGTCGGTGGGCAGCGTGCTGCTCGTCGTCGCCTGCGCGTGGCTGCTGCGCCCGGTGCTGCGCGCGGTGCTCCGGACTGCCGGGGGCGGCAACCAGGCCGGCGGCCAACAGGTCGCGGTGACGGCGCTGCTGATGCTGTTGGGCGCCGCCGGGGCCCAGGCGGCCGGGTTGGAGGCCGTCTTCGGGGCGTTCGTCATGGGCATCGCGGTCAAGAGCACGGGCGAGGTCGCCGTCGCCCGACTCGAGCCGATGCGGACCGGGGTGCTCGCGGTGCTGGCACCGATCTTCTTCGCCACGGCGGGCTTGCGCATGGACCTCACCGCCCTGGTGCGGCCCCCCGTTCTGCTCACCGGCCTGGCAGTGCTGCTGTGCGCGGTGATCGGGAAGTTCACGGGCGGCTACCTGGGCGCCCGGCTGAGCGGGTTCAACCACTGGGAAGGGCTCGCCATGGGCGCGGGTGTGAACGCCCGCGGGGTCATCGAGGTGATCATCGCGATGGTCGGGCTGCGCCTGGGGGTCCTCAGTCCGGAGATGTACACCATCATCGTCCTGATCGCCATCGTCACCTCCACGATGGCCCCGCCGCTACTGCGGTTCACCATGGCGAGGGTCGAGCACACCCATGAGGAGCGACAACGCGCGCGAACACACGGCGTGACGACGCCCGAGGTGGCCTGAACGCGGGTCCGGGGTCGCGGCGATCCCGTCGCGACCCCGACTGCTCCCGCTACCGCGTCGGAGTCACACGCATCAGCCCGAGTCTCGGGGTGAACGTCAGGTATAAGCCGTCCACCGCCTTTTCCGGTGCCACCGGTTCGTCACGCATGCGCTGTAGATGATTGAAGGGGTTCCGATCACCACCCCGCTTGCCGGTGAGGTCGGACACCACCAAGTCGTACGCGGCCTCCTTCGCGTCCTCCATGTCCTCGATCCCGGAAATAATCCGGAGGAAGGTGTCATGGAGGCTCAGCTCGTCTTTTTCGCGAGCCGACAGACCTTGCGCGTGGTAGAAATGGTAATCCTTCCCGCGGTAACTCTCGTAAAACGCCGAAACCAACAGCACCATCCGCTCGTACGCCCGCCGGTACATCCGCTGGTAGAAGCCGAACGACTCGCCCTCGGTCAACTCGCCGCGCAGCACGCTGCTCAAACTCGCGGCGGCCACCATCCCGCTGTAGGTGGCGAGGTGGACGCCCGTCGACAGCAGTGGGTCGAGGAATGCGGCGGCGTCGCCGCTGAGCACGTAACCCGGCCCGGTGAACGACTCGGCGGAGTACGAGTAGTCCTGTTCGAGCCGGATGTCCGAGATCGCCTCGGCGCCCCGGAGGAGCTCCTTGACACCGGGGCACTGCTCCACCGCCTCGTCGTACACGGCGTCGTTGCCGCCGAGTTCGGCGCGGCGTTCGTTGAACCGGTCGCGGTTGGAGACGTAGCCGACGCTGACCGTGCCGTCGTGCAGCGGGATCACCCAGAACCAACCGCCGGGCGTTGAGCAGACACCGGTCGCCCCCTCCAGGTTGCCAGCCAGCTGACCTGTACCTTTCCAGTACTTCCAAGCCGCGATGTTCTTGAACCTGTCGTTGTACCGACGGTTCTTGAGGTACCGGTTGGCGAAGACGCCGCCCCGACCCGAGGCGTCCACGACGTAGTCGAAGGCGATGCGCCCCGAGCGGGCGGAGTCCGTCGAGTCGACCCACTCGGCCGCGACCGCCCGTCCACCGCGGTCGAACTCGATCTTGCGCACGGTCACCCCCTGGTGCACGTCGGCGCCGAGTTCGGCCGCGTGGTCGAGCAGGATCTCGTCGAACTGCGAGCGCACGACCTGCCAGGCGTACGCGGTGGTGTCGCCCAACTCGTTGAAGGACAGGGACCACTCGTCCGGCCCCCACTGGAAAAACACCCCCCGCTTGACCTGAAAACCGTGCTTCTCAATTTTCTCCCGTGCCCCCAGGAGATTCAGGATCGGCAACGAGGAAGGGAGGATCGACTCACCGATGTGGTAGCGGGGGAACTTCTCCCGCTCCACCACGGTGACCTCAAAGCCTTCCCGCGCCAAAAGGCCTGCGGCCGTGGAACCGGCGGGACCCCCACCGATTACCAGAATCTGTGCGAACTCGCGCATGAATGAAGCCTCCGTTCTCCGACGGGTTCAGCGCAAATCTACCAGCCATCGATCTCCGTAACACCCCTCTTCCGAGGGAACGGAGCAAATCGTAATTTCGCGAGCCGATGCACACACAATGGAGACCATGAGGGGCGCAACAAAGAACGCGCACCGCCGATATTGGCGGCACGCGTGTCCGAGCCGCGGTCAGGCCATTCTTTGCCGGACTTCCGCGGCGATGTCCCGGTACAGCAGGTCGCTCACACCCAGGACCCCGCGCATGAGCCCGAACCCGTGGACCGCGGGGTAGTCCCGGTGCTCCGTCGGCACGCCCGCCGCTCTCAGTCGCTCCGCGTAACGACGACCGTCGTCGCGCAGCGGGTCGTACTCGGCCGTGGCGATGAACGCGGGCGGCAGGTTCGCGACGTCCGCCGCGCGCAACGGCGAAACCCGGTGGTCGTCGGCGTCGGTGGAGTTCCCGAGGTAGTGCCCGAAGAACCAGCGCATCGACTCCCGCTGGAGCAGGTACCCCTCGGCGTGGTCGCGGTAGGACCGCGTTTCCGTGCCCGTATCGGTGACCGGGCAGACCAGGACCTGGCACCTCAGCGCGAACCCTGGCTCATCCCGGGCGCGCAACGCCGTCACCGCCGCGAGGTTGCCGCCCGCCGACTCACCCACCACTGCGATCCGCTCCGGGTCCAACCGCAACTCGTCCGCGTGCAGGCGAACCCACGAGGTGGCGGCCCAAGCGTCGTCGACCGCGGCCGGGAACCGGTGCTCAGGCGCCTTGCGGTAGGCAACCGCGACCACCGCGCACCCGGTACTGTTCGCCAGGGCGCGGATCGTCGGGTCGCAGGCGGCCACCGACAGGGTGACCCAGCCGCCGCCGTGGAAGTAGACCAGGCACGGGAACGGGCCTGCGCCCTCCGGGTAGTACACCCGCACCGGTACCCGAGCGGACGGGCCGTCGACCTCGTGCCGAACTATCCGGGCGACCGGTTCGACGGGGCCCTGCAAAGGCAGGAACTCCCAGGCCGCCAATCTCGCCTGGGCAACGGTCAACTGTTCCACCGGCCGGATTCCGGCGGCGGCTGCCTGGGTCAGCATCAGGCGCACCTGAGGATCGAGCGGCAACGCTTCCCCCATCTCGTTGTCGTACTCCCGGCGAAGATTGTAGGCGAGTGGATCGACACCTATCCAGTGGTTTCCACCCACTGGATAGGGTATCCTGCCGGACAGACGGTCGAGCTGGCCACCTTCGGCCTCGGGTCGTCGTGGCGACCTCAGTGACACCCGATTCTTCGCCTTACTCCCAATACCTTTTCCACCGAGGGGGCCAGTCATGGACGAGTTTCGAACCGACACCGAAAGCGTGCGTTTGTTACAACTCAGCGGAGCTTACCTACAGGCACGCGCCGTACACCTGGCAGCGAAGCTCGACCTGGCCGACCTGCTCGTGGACGGCCCTCGCAGCGCAGCGGAACTGGCCGGGGAAACGGGGACGAACCCGGATGCGCTGTACCGGTTGATGCGACTGCTCGCCGGGTGTGGGATTTTCACCGAGCAGAGTTACGGGATTTTTTCGCTCACCAACCTCGGTGAGCGGCTCACCACCGACCACCCTTCTTCGGTGCGCACCAAGGTAGCGATGAACGGTTTTCTGGCGAGCGTTTTCACCAATGTCGAGTACAGCCTCCGAACTGGCAAGCCCGCCTTCGACGAGGAATTCGGTCAGCCCTTTTTTCAGTATCTCCGCGAGCACCCGGAAAAAGGGGCGCTGTTCGCCGCCGGGATGGCCGAGCAGAGTCGGATCGAGGCGACCGCGGTACTGGAATCGCACGACTTCGCGGCAGCCGGTCCGCTGATCGATGTCGGAGGCGGCAATGGCGCCCAACTCCTGGCCATCGCCCAACGGCACCGCGCACTGCGGGGCGTGCTGTTCGACCAGCCGCAAGTGGCCGAGGCGGCCGGGCGGCGGTTCGCCGAGCACGGGGTGGCGGACCGGTGCACGGCGATCGGCGGGGACTTCTTCGCGGACGTGCCCCCCGGTGGTCGGACCTACCTGTTGAAGTCCGTGCTGCACGACTGGTCCGATGACGACGCGCGCACGATCCTGACCTCGTGCCGCCGGGTGATGGGCCCCGGCAGCACCCTCCTCGTGGTCGAGCGGGTGCTGCCGGAGGGCGACGCGCCACACCCGTCCAAGGCGTTCGACCTGGCCATGCTGGTCCTGCTGGGAGGGCGGGAGCGCACCGCGAGCGAATACACCGCGCTGCTCACCGAGACCGGTTTCCGCCCGACGCGGACGGTGGCCACCGGGTCGCCGCTGAGCATCATCGAGGCAGTGCCCACCGACTGACCCGAACTCACCGCGGCGGGCGCTTCCGGACCCCCGCGAACGCCACCCACGCCCGAGCGGCGGCAGCAACGCCCGTGACCGGGTCGCGGGCGTTGCTGCCGGACAGTGACGGTTCGCGCCGACCCGGCGGCGCCGAGATCAGCGCGATCGACGCATGCGCACCACCGGCTCCGGCGAAAGCACCACGCCGCGGCAGTCCACGACCAGTTCACCCGCGGTGTGGGCAGGCTGCCCCGCACTGCCCGGCGCGGACGGCGGTCGGGGGCGATCCCGACGACGTCCTGGCCCACGCACGGCCGCCGGCTCCCGCTACCACGACCCACCACCGTTGTCACGGTCCGGACCCTGGCCGTCGCCGCGAGCGTTCACCTGCGCCACGACTTCCTCCAGCACCTCTGAGCCTCACCGCCCGGCGCGGTGCGCCAGGTTGACGGCGAAACGCTGCCGCGCAGCCCGCCACCCGCTCCGGCCAGACTTCGAGCGCCACCTCGAACCGAGGGGCAGCGGCGGCACGACCACCCTCGTGCACCTCCGCAGCGTGCACGTCCCAACGGGCCGCGGCGACCGAACGCACCGAGTCCGAGGGGGGACGACGTCACGCGGGCCGTGCGGCCGGTGGTCATCGACCCACCCGTGGTCACCGCGGTGGTGGGGAACGGGATGAGGCCGACCCGGCTCGTTGCTGTCCGGGGTTGCTGAGCTCAGACAGGCTTGTGCGTTCCTGGCGCCCTGCCCGGTCAGCCCCAGGTGATCGGCAATTCGCGGACGCCGTACACCAGCGTGTTGTCCTTGTAGCGCACCGACTCGCGCGGGACTGCCAGGCGCAGGTCGGGGATGCGGCGGAACAGGCGCGTCAGGGCCTCCTGCAACTCCACCCGCGCAAGCTGCTGGCCGACGCACTGGTGGGTGCCGAAGCCGAAGGCGATGTGCTTGCGCGGGGCCTCGCGGTGGAAGTCGAGCTTGTCGGCGGCGGTGAACTGGGCTTCGTCGCGGTTGGCGGAGTTGAGGGCGGCGACGAGCCACTCGCCCGCCTTGACCGCCCGGTCGCCGACGCGGGTGTCCTCGGTGGCGTAGCGCAGGACGCCGAACTGGACCACGGACAGGTAGCGGAGGAGTTCCTCGATGGCGTTCTCCGGTTCGGCGAGGACCGTGTCGCGCTCCTCCGGGTGGTCCAGGAGGGCCAGGGTGCTCAGCGCGATCATGTTGGCCGTGGTCTCGTGGCCCGCGACGAGCAGGCTGAGGCCGAGGATGATCAGCTCCGGCATGGTCAGCGGGTCGCCCGCGGCCTCGGCCCTGGCGATGATCCTGCTGATCAGGTCGTCCTGGGGGTCGCGGAGCTTGCCCTCGAACAGGGTGCCGAGGTAGCCCGCCAGCTCACCGAACGCCTGCTGGCCCTCTTCGAGCGTCATGTCGGTGCTGACCAGGACCGTGCTCTGGGTCTGGAACCGGCCGCGGTCGGCGTACGGGACGCCGAGGAGTTCGCAGATCACCAGCGACGGGATCGGCAGCGCGAAGTCCTCCACCAGGTCAACCGGCCCGTCCTTGGCCAGCATGGCGTCGATGTGGTCCTCGACGAGCTGCTGGACGTAGGCGCGCATGGTCTCCACCCGCCGCACGGTGAACTCCGCGACCACCAGCTTGCGCACGCGGGAGTGCGCCTCGCCGTCGAGTTGGATGATCGACCCGGGCGGGGGTTCCTCGTTCGGGTCGCCGCCCGCGTTGACGTGCACCGACGCGCCGCCGCGCGAGCTCATCGACCGGTCGGCGAGCAGTGCCCGCACGTCGCCGTAGCGGGTGACCAGCCAGGCGTCCATGCCGCCCGGGCAGCGGACCTTCGCCACCGGGTCGTCCTCCCGCAGGCGGGAGTAGAGCTCGGGCGGGTCGAAGGGGCACCCGGTCGGCCGCCCCGTGGGCAGGGCCGGGATCTCGGTTTCCGCGGTCACAGCAGATCACGCCTCTCGTCGGTGGGGAGGGCTCCAGAACAGACCGATGATCCACACCAACGCCCCCGGGCGATACCGCCAGCCCGGCAGGATCGCCGAACGGGTGAATAAACGCAAGGTGGCCCTTGTTCGACCCGATGAGAGCAGCAACCGAGAAGGGCGGATCATGAAGGCGATCGTCTACCGCGACAACGGCGGCCCCGAGGTCCTGGAACTGGTCGACCGCGACCTCCCCGAGCCCGGTCCTGGCGAGGTCCGGGTCCGGGTGGCGGTGTCGGGGGTCAACCCGACCGACTGGAAGACCCGCGCCGGTGCCACCAACCCGAAGCTGTTCCCCGAGGTCACCCCGCACCTCGACGGCGCGGGCGTGGTCGACGCCGTCGGCGCGGGGGTCGACGGGGGTCGGGTCGGGCAGCGCGTGTGGCTGTTCATGGCCACCGCCGGTCGCCCCACCGGGACCGCCGCCGAGTTCACCGTGGTGCCCGCCGACGCGGCCGTGCCGCTGCCCGACGGCGCCGGGTTCGACCTCGGTGCCTCGCTCGGCGTCCCGGCCCTCACCGCGCACCGCGCCCTCACCGTGGCCGAGGACGGGCCGACCCGCCTGCACCCCGGCGCGCTCGACGGCAGGGTGGTGCTCGCCGCCGGTGGGGCCGGGGCGGTCGGCCACGCGGTGATCCAGCTCGCCCGGTGGGCGGGGGCCACGGTGATCAGCACCGTCAGCGGCCCGGAGAAGGCCCGGCTGGCCACCGCGGCGGGCGCCCACCACGTCGTCAACTACCGGGAGGGCGACCCCGCCGCGCGGATCCGCTCCCTCGCCCCGGACGGGGTCGACCTCGTCGCCGAGGTGGCGCTGGGGGCGAACCTCGACCTCGACCTGGCCGTCCTGCGCACCCGGGGAACGATCTCGACCTATGCCAACGACGGGGACAAGCCGGTCGGGCTCGACGTCCGCCAGAACATGATGCTCAACACCCGCTACCAGTTCCTCGTCCTCTACACCGTGGGGCAGCAGGCGCTCACCGCGGGCGCCGAGGACGTCGCCGCCGCGGTCGGCGACGGGGCACTGCCGGTCGGCGAGGAACACGGCCTCCCGCTGGTCCGCTTCCCCCTCGACCGCACCGCCGACGCCCACCGCGCGGTCGAGGCGGGCGCCGTCGGCAAGGTCGTGGTGGACATCGACTCCTGACGGCCCCGGAACCGCGCGGTCGGGACGCCGTCGGCTACGCGCTGACGCAGTCCGCCCGGGTCGCCAGGGGCACCCCGGTGCGGTCGGCGTCGCTGTGCCGGGGCTGGTGGCGCAGCAGGAACCCGTTCTCCTGGAACGAGGTGAGCCCGAACTTCTGCGCCATCCGGTGCTCCGGCTTGGGCTCGGCGAACACCTGCTCCACGTCGAAGGCCCCGCCGAACCGCTCCGCCACCTCGCTCAGCCCGACGGAGAACGGGGGCGAGGGCAGCACCGGCGCGTACTCCAGGGTGTTGAGGAACCACGTCGCCCCGGGCCGCACGAGCCGGGTGACCGCCTCGACGTAGCGGGTGCGCATGTCGGGCGGGAACGCGATGAGCGAGGCCCGGTCGAACACCACGTCGACCGGGCCGACCTCCTCGGTGGTCAATGCGAAGAGGTCCTGGTTGCGCAGCACGACGTTGCCCGCGCGGAACACCCCTGGCGACTCCTCGACCGGGGTCAGCCCGTTCTCGGTGAAGAACTGCTCGACCGCCGCCGCCACCAGTTCCACGCCCACCACCTCGCGGGCGTGCTCGGCGAAGAACAGCAGGTCCACCGTCTTGCCGCACAACGGCACGAGCACCCGCGCGTCCGCCAGCAGGCCGGTCTCGGCCAGCCAGCGGGCGTGCGGGTGCACGGCGGGGACGTGGAAGCTGGTCTTGGTGCCGCCTTCGCGCCAGGAGTCGAACCAGAAGTCGGGTTCCACCGTCAATCCCTCTTCGCTGCTCGGGGCCGCTCGTCGCGAGCGACTGTCCTGATCACAATCGTCCGCCGGAGCCGGAACGTGAGGCCCCATTCGGACGAACCCGCGTCGAGTCGGGTGTGGACCGTCTCAGGCCACGTCGTCGAAGACGAAGCGGACGGTGCCCGCGAGGGCGAGCATGGGCACGCCCGAGGCGGCCAGGTCGTGGGCGCCGGGGGTGTGCCTGCTGGAGCGGGCGGGGGCCGTGTCCCCCTGCGGGCCGATCATGCTCGCCCCGGCGTGGGTCCCCGCCTTCGCCTGGCGCAGGAGCTTGCGCCAGAGCTTGAGGGTCTCCTCGTCTTCGGATTCCAGGCCCAGCACGGATTGGCGCAGACCCCCCGGGGTGGGGTGGGCGAGGTCGAGGACCAGGACCTCCGGGTTGGCGGCCAGGTAGAGGTGCGGTGCGGGGGCGCCCAGCACCGGCGGGGCGGGGTGCAGGCAGACGCGGTCGACCCGCGCTCCCAGTGCCGCCGCAGCGGCAGCGACGTCGCCGTCCGCGGCGGGCCGCACGCGGTGGTCCGGGGTGATGCCCTGGACCACCGCGTGCAGCCCGTGGTCGGTGACCCAGCGCTGGGCCCAGCCGAGCAGTTCGCGCGGGTCGGCGTGGAACTGCCACTGCTGGTTGGTCACCGGGTGCTCGCCGTCAGTTGTAGGGGTGGAAGTGCATCTCCAGACCTGCCTTCTCCTCCAGGTCCTTCATGGCCGCGACCTCGCGCTTCACCGGTTGCCCGGTGGTCTGGTAGCGCTTGCCGACGTTGACGCCGTAGCGGGACCCGTCGGGGCGTTCGACCAGGATATCCGGGCGGCGGCTGCCCTTCGCCCCGCCGGGGGTCGGGATCACGGCCTCCTTGAGGCCCGGTCGCTGCCCACCCGCGACGACCTTGTGGCCGGGCGGGAGGTTGTCGGCGACCTCGGCGATCTTCTGGTTGTGCGGTCCGGTGCCCGCGGGCTTCGGGCCGGGCTTGCCGCCGCCGCAGTTGTGCACCAGCAGGTCGCTGGTCCCGGCGGCGACGTGGTAGGTGTGCGCGCCGTCGACGGTCAGGTTGTGGACCCTGGCCTGGGCGGTGCGCTCGCCCAGTGCGGTCACGGTGACCGGGCCGCTCGGGGTGAGCAGCACGTCACCGACGTCGAGGTCCTCGGCGGCCACCCAGTCGCCCTCGTCGACCACCCAGAACGGGTGCCCGTCGGTGGCGACCACCAGGCCCTCGGCGTCGCCCGCCGCGCCGTCGGTGTCCACGGTGACGTCGACCAGGTCCTTGGCCCCGTCGCCGGTGATCAGGGCGGTGACCGGGCTCGGGCCGCCGCGGCCCGTCACCGGGTCGGTGGCCCACACCAGGTCGCCGACCCGCACCTCGCCGATCGGCTTGCGCGTGCCGTCGGCCATGAGCACCGGGGTGTCCGGCAGGAAGCTGTTGGCGACCGGGCACGGCAGGTTGGAGGTGACCTTCTTGGTGGTGTCGGCCGTGTTCTCGGCCGCCCTGGCCGCGTCGGTGCCCTTGTCGACCGCCTTGGCCGTCGACTGGGCCGCGGACAGGGCGCGCTCGGCGTCGTGCGCCCGGTCGACCGCCTTGACGACCTCGACGCCCTTCTCCGCCGCGCGGCCCGCCTTGATCAGCGCGCCCGCCCCGCCTGGCACCACCGGCAGCACCAGCGCGGCGCCGTCGGCGACGATGCCCACCGCGTCCACCGCGGCGGCCCAGCCGTTGCCCTCCTTGACGTTGCTGACGAAGCTCGCCACGCCCATGCCCAGGCTGATCGCGTCCCAGGCGCTCTCGACCCACATCCCGTTCGGGTCGGTGTACTTGATCGGGTTGTTGCGGGCGTAGGTGTAGGTCGAGAGGTTGAACGGCTGGTAGACGCCCCCGCCGGGAGACCCGGCCAGGTAGTCCTCCATCGCGGGGTCCGGGCTCTGCCACAGCTGCGTGCGCGGGTTGTAGTAGCGCGCGCCGTAGTAGTAGAAGCCGGTTTCCTCGTCCAACTCCTTGGAGCCGTACAGGTACGGCACCGGGGTGGGCTGGGCCGGGTGCTCCGACACCCAGCTCTCGCCGAAGGCGAAGTACTCGGTGTGCTCGGTGAGGTTGGCGTGCTCGTCGGTGACGAACCCGGAGGAGCCCAGGTGGTCGGCGTGGAAGAAGAAGTGGTGGTTCTCGTAGGTGGAGTCCGGCTTGACCGTCTTGGTCGCGATCCGGATGTCGCCGACGTACACGTGCTTGTAGCTGGTGCCGTTGCGCTCGCTGTAGGCGCGGTTCGGGTAGATGTGCTGCGGTCCGGCGTTCTTCACCACCCGGTTGCCGTCGGCGTCGTAGACGTACCGGACGGTGGCGGGCTGCTTCGGCGAGGTGCAGCTGCTCGGGTCCTGCGGGATCGTGGTGTTGCGATTGTGGTCCTGGTTGCAGGCGAGGCGGTTCTCCTCGTCCCACACCAGTTGCCTGCGCTTGCCCGGGGCGGGCGGCAGCGTGTTGACGGTGTCGATCAGGTTGCCGTTGGCGTCGTAGGCCTGGTTGATCGGGCCGATGGCACTGGGCGCGTGCGGCTTCCCGCTGGCGTAGGCGTAGTTGTAGTCGTAGGTGGTGTCCTTCTGGACCTGGGCGTTCTCGCCCGGCTGCGCGGCGGCGGGCTGGTAGACCGGCTCGTCGGGCGGCTCGATCGGGCCCAGCGGCTGACCGGTGGCCGGGTCGGTGATCGGCTCGTCGACGAGCGTGGCCGGGGGTTCCTGGACCGCGACCGGCGAGCTGGTCGGGTTGACGACGATCTCGTGCCGCTGGTTCTTGGCCGTCAGGTTGTTGATCGAGTCGTAGGCCAGGGTCGTGCTGTAGCGGTCGAGCTTGTTGTCCTTGTTGCGGTAGTTGCCGCTGGCCGAGGTGACCCGGTACAGGTCGTCGTAGCCGTAGGTCTGCACGCTCGGCCCGCCGATGGGCTTGCCGTGCGGCAGCGGCACGGTGTTGGTCACCGAGGTGACGTTGCCGACCTTGTCGTAGCTGTAGGACAGGTCCTGGAACCGGTGGCCGTCGGGGAGCTGGGACTTGAGCGCGGCGAGCTGGCGGTCCTCCGGGTCGTAGGCGTAGGTGGTGCGCACGCCGGTCCCGGTCTCCTGCAGCAGCCGCTGGCTGAACTTGTCGTAGTCGAGGCGGGCGAGGTAGGTGTAGTCGAACCCGCCCTTGGTGCCGGTGGCCCGGTGGACCTGGCCGCCGGAGTCGTAGTCGTAGGTGAGCACCTCGCCGTCGGGGTAGGTCATGCCGAGGACCCGGTTGAACGCGTCGTAGCGGTACTCGGTGGTGTAGGTGCGGGCCGGGGTGACCAGCGCGGTGACCGCGCGGGTCTCGCGGACCGTCTCCCCCAGCGGCCCGTAGGCGCGGGTGACCGTGCCCGCCGCGTCGCGGACCTGGGTGACGCGGTTGGCCCCGTTGTCCGGCGCCCCGGGAGCGCCGTAGGTGTAGGTGACGTCGTTGCCGGTGAACACCGGGTAGCGGATGCCCGCGATGCGGTTGTACTGGTAGTCGTACTCGATGGCCTTGCCCGCCGCGCGGAGCTTGGCGGTCGCCTTGCTGACGACGTTGCCCGCCGGGTCGTACCGGGTCTCGGTGCGGCCCTGGTCCGGGGTGTGCAGGGCGGTGCGGCGGCCGAGGTTGTCGTACTCGGCGAGGGTGGTGTTGCCCTTGTCGTCGACGACGGAGGTGAGCTGGTCCATCGGGTCGTACCCGTAGCTGGTCCAGATCGGGGTGCCCGCGTTCACCTCGCGCACCGACGTGGTCAGGCCGCGGGTGTCGGCGAAGGTGCGCCGCTGCTTGCCGTTGGCGTCGGTGCCGGTGGTCTCGAACCGGGTCGCCCCGGAGCGGTCCTGGCCGAAGCCGTAGGCCATGGTGGACGCCGACTGGTCCGGCAGCTCCGAGCGCAGGGTGCGGTCGAGCACGTCGTAGCTGAGCCTGCTGGGCGGCACGGAGTCGAAGGTGGCGTTGAAGGCGGTGTTGCCCGCACCCTTCGGCTCGGTGACCGGGTAGAACTGCTCGGCGACGCGGCCGACCAGGTCGTAGGTGGCCCGGCCGGACACGATCATCACCGTCTCCGGCGCGACCCCCGGAGCGGTGGACACCGAGGCGTCCTGCTTGGTCTGGAGCTGGCGCTTGATGCCGTCGGAGAACTGGACGGTGTCGATGGTGTCCTCGCGGACGCCGGTGGCGGTGCGGTCGAGGTGGCGGGTCACCGCGTACGGGGTGGGCGCCTCCGGGTGGTACTCGAAGTCGATCGTCGGCCGGGGCCCGCCCAGCTCGTGCGGTCCGGTGACGGTGTCGACCCGGCCCGCGGGGTCGTAGGTGGTGAGCTGGCGCTGCCCGTTCTGGTCGGTGGACAGGGCGGGCAGGCCGAAGCGCAGGTCGTGCGTGGTGGTCGAGACGTACCCGAAGCTGTCCTTGACGTGCTCGACGTGCGTGGCCACGACGGTGTCGTAGCCGTAGTCGAGGCGGAAGCGCTGCCCGCCCTTGTTGGCAGGCCCGGTGAACGAGCGCAGGTTGCCGTTCGGGAAGTACTCCATGTCGCTGACCGCGGCGGTGCCGTCGGCCAGGTGCTCGCGGACCGTGCGCACGTCGCCGGTGGCGCAGTCGAGCACGGTCTCGCGGTGGCGCAGCGTCGTGGCCGGTGAGCTGCCGCCCTCGCGCAGCGAGGTGGGCACCCCCACGATGTGCCGGTCGCGGCAGGCCGCCACCGAACCGGAGTAGCCGAACACCGCCACCACGTCGTCACCGGGGCCGTCGTCGGCGGCGTCGAACGACCGCACCAGGTTGCCCAGCTCGTCGTAGGACATCTCGGTCCGCGTGGACTTGCCCGGGTTGGGTTGGCCCTCGTAGAAGTGCGTGTCCGTCCGCGACAGGAACGGGAACACCGCCTCGGCGGTGGCGGCCGGGTTGCCCGGTCCGCCGGTGCCGACGTCGCGCAGCTCGTAGGTGTTGACCTTCTCCACGAACCGCTTGCCCGCGGCGTCGGCGGTCACCGACCGCGTCTCCAGGCCGCGCGTGTAGTGGCTGTCGGTGCGGTACTCGGCGGTCTTGGACCGGTAGAGCGCGTCACCCGCGCCCGCGTCCCGCTCCTCGGTGACCACGGTGCCGTAGCCGAGGAACTCCCGCTCCAGCCGGTCGTAGCGGCCCTTCTCGTAGCGGAAGGTGTTGACCTGGGTGTCCTGCCCGTCGCCGGGGTGGCCGTCGTGGACGCTGGTCCGCGCGAGCACCCACTTGGAGTCGGGCTGCTCGGGGGTGTTGCCCGAACGGGCGTAGTCCAGGTCGATCTTGCCGCCCATCGGCCGGGTGACGGCGCGCAGCAGGTTGGTGCGGCCGGTCCGGTTCTCCGCCACGACCAGCTCGCCGTCGCTGCCGGAGCGCACGTGGTCGACGTAGCCGTCGCCGTTGACGTCGCGCAGCGCCACCTCGGTGCGGCCGATGCCGGTGTTCACGTCCGCGCCCGGGTTGAACACGATGCACCCGAAGACGAAGCAGAACCCGAAGGTGAAGTACACGCCGCCGCCGAGGGAGGCGTTGCCGTCCTTGGCGATGTCGCCGAGGCTGCCGCGGAACGGGGTGGGCGCGGTGAACCCGCTGCCGGTGTTGATCGCCACGCCGACCGGCTGGCCGTCGTTCTTGAAGACCCGGTCCGCCAGGCCGTCGCCGTTCATGTCCTGGAGGCTGGCGTCGGTCACCGAGGAGCCCAGGGCGGCGGAGACACCGCCCGCGAAGCCGTAGTACTGGGTGTTGAAGCCCAGGTTAACGCCGCCGTTGGTGGTGGTCCCGGCGTTGACCGGACCGCCGGGCCACGGCTCGGGGTCGGCGAAGGAGTAGCCGAGGTTGAGCGCGGCCCTGCCGTCGGCGAACACCTTGTCCGGCAGCCCGTCGCCGTTGATGTCGATCAGGTCGTGGCCGGTGTCGGACTCGCCACCGCCGAGGTTGCCGCCGATGCCCAGCGACGGCATCTCCGCGCCGGACTTGGCCCCGGCCGCCGACCGGCCGCCGGAGGGCGCGTCGAGGCCGCGGGCGGTGCCGCTGGTGCGCGCCGGGCTGCCCGCGTTGGCCGAGACGCTGTAGGCCAGCGAGTCGCCCTCGCGCACGTCGCCGCCGATCGAGCCGTGCTTGGCGCCCAGGCCGCCGACCATGTCGGAGTACTGCACGCCCGCGGAGCCCACGACGTCGGGGAAGCGGTCGCCGTTGAGGTCGATGAAGTCGACCTCGCCGGTGTTGGAGCCCTTGGCAACGCTGGCGCCACCGCCGATCGGGATGCCGGGGACGCTGACGCCCAGGGAGGTGGAGACCTGCTCGGTGCTGCCGCGCCTGGCCACGCCGGTCGCGCCCGCGAGGTCTGCGTCGGTCAGCACGTCGATGGTGTCCAGGCCCAGCCGGGAGCTGGACGCGGTGTCGGCGGCGACCCAGGTGCCCTCGTCACCACCGGCCCAGCGGTCGAGCGCGGGCTGCGGGGCGAACACGACGACCCGCGGCGCCGGGGCGGCGGGGTTGTCCTCGAAGCCGGGGACGTCGGCCTCGGTGGGGCCGTCCGGCAGGGAGTCCTTGTAGCTCTCGTCGAGGACCAGGTCGGACAGTGCGATCGGGGCGGCGGCCCGGTCGCGGTTGCCCTGGTAGCCGATGCTGCCCCAGCCGCGGTGGGGCTGGGCGAAAGCGCCCTGCTCGGCGGAGGCGTGCAGGGCCGTCGGCACCGCCGAGCCCGCTGATCCGTCGTAGCTCAGGGTCGCGGACTGGTTGGTGAGCCTGGGCAGCAGGGTCGGGTCGGTGGTGGAGAAGTCGAAGTGCAACTGGTCGCCCTGGCTGACCTGGGCGGTGACGGCGAGCGCGTCGGGGCCGGGGATCTGCCCGTCGACGATGTCGATGACGCGCTTGGCCAGCAGTGCGCCCGCCTTCTTCACGGTGAACACCGCGCGGGTGTCGCGCTGCTCGCCCGCGAAGTTCACCGCCAGCGTCGGCCGCACGGTGATCTGCCCGTCCTGCGTGGCCGTGTACGAGCCCTGCGGCGCGGTCAGCGTCGTCTGCGGGTACAGGTCGAGGTCGTAGGGCGGGGAGATGACCAGGGTCGGGTTGCCCTGACCGTCCACGACGGACTCGACGCCGTCGGCGGCGGTGTAGTGCGCGCGGGGCGCCCAGTGCAGGGTGCCCGCGTCGATCGGCGAGTCGACCCGCAGCCGCCAGGACAGCGTGTCGTTGGCGGTGACGGGGATGTCGAGGTCGACGGTCGCGGTCCCGGCGGCGCCACGCGCCAGCGCGTGCGAGTACACGTCGGTGCCGTTGCGGGAGATGACCACGGTGACGTCGTCGGTGGTCGGCCCGGTCTTGCTGACGTCGCCGGACAGGTGCAGCGTGCCGGTCACCGGGGCGGTGACGAGCGACGGGCGCCCGCCGAGGGTGAAGTCGCGCGAGGCCAGGTACTCGGTGTTCGACAGGCCGTTGACGTCGGTGGTCGCAGGCATCCCCAGGTAGGTGACCTTGGGGTCCCAGGACACCGCGTCGAAGCGACCGTCCAGGACGGACTGCACGCGGAAGAACAGCGCCTCGCCCTTGTGGACGGTGATCGAGCCGGTGCCCGCGGGGGTGTGCGTGCCGTGGTCGTCGGGTCCGATGCGCTGCGCCCACAGCTCGGTGCCCTGGTGCTGCACGGTGACGCGGACGCCGTCGGCCTTGGTGTGCGCCGCGCGCTCGGGGCTGTTGTCGGCGAGCAGCCGCACCCCGCCCTCGACCTTGACCGTGCCGTCGAACGGCGCGACCCAGCGGCGGACGCTGTCGAGCAGCGGGAACGTGTCCACCTGCTTCTCGAACTCGGCGGTCCGGTCGCCCACGACGGTGCCGGAGGCGGTGCCCGTGCCGACCGGCACACCGGTCGCGGCGCTGTCGGCGGTGTAGGTGGTCTTGCCGTCGGTGCCGAGCTTGCCGAACAGCACGCCGCCGTTGTTGACCAGGTCGGTCACGCCGTCGCCGTTGACGTCGGCGAAGTAGCGGTCGGAGGTGGTGCTGCCCGCGACGTAGTCGAGCTGCGCGGCCACGCCGAAGTAGCTCTCCACGCCGACGGTGCCGGAGTTCGTGCGGTCCTTCGAGATGCCGGGCAGGCCCTCCAGCTTGATCGGCGTGTCACCGAAGCGGGGCTGCCCGCCGGGGCCGGACTGGTTGGGGCGGTAGAAGATCCCGCTGCCGGTGCGGAACACCTTGTCGGGGAGGTTGTCGCCGTTGACGTCGGTCAGCGCGAGCAGGCCCTCCGAGGAGCTGGTGGAGAAGCCGACCTTGACGCCCGCGGAGTTGCTCTTGGTCGGCGAGGACGGGTTGTAGCCGACGTAGAGGTGCCCGCCGCCGCCGGTGGAGGTGCTGGCGCCGAGGGCGCCCGCTTCCCCGTCGCGCACGTCGGCGCCGAGGCCGTCGTCCGGCACGGTCCAGCCGGACGCCGCCGCGAAGGCGTCGTAACCGCCCTGCTGGTCGCGGACGTCGTCGAAGTAGTCGAACGAGTGGGAGGTGAACACCGAGTTCGTCGAGTCGAACTGGGTCACCGACGCCAGCAGGGTCTTGGCGAACGCGCCGCCGCGGTAGCCGAGCTCGTAGGCGCGCACGAGCTGGTCGTCGAGCCGCACCTCGACGCGGCGCAGCAGGTCGGCGGTGACCCGCTTGAACCCGGAGCGCGCGTCGATCTGCACGTCGGCGCGCCGGGGCTCGCCGCGCTCCCGGTCGCGGTCGAAGGTCACCGAGTAGCGGCCCGCGGCGCCGCCGTGCCCGGTGTAGGAGATCCGCTCGGGGTAGAGGTTGCTGCCCGGCACGGTCGCCCCGGCGACACCGCCGTCCTCGACGCGGGAGTACTCGTACTTCACGAAGTTGTCGCTGGTGTCGCGGGTCTCGCGCAGCGCCCAGGTGGCGATGTTGCCCGCCGCGTCGGTCAGCGTCGTGGCCTGCGCGCCGCCGAAGGTCATCCGGGTGCCGGACTTGTCGGTGACCTCCCACCAGTAGTCGGCGGGGGTGGAACCGTGCCGGACGATCCGCTCGAACCGGCCCTCGACCCGGGTGTGGAAGACCTTCTCCGCGGTGCGGGGCACCAATTCGCCGCGGTGGGCGACCGGGGTCAGCTGCTCCCCGTTGAACATGTAGGTCTCGGTTTCGAGGCCACCGTCGTAGCGCGGCACGCCCCAGCGGGTGTCGAGGGTGAGGGCGGGCAGCGCCAGGTCCCAACCCACGCCCGCCCAACCGTTCCCGCCCGCCGAGGTGTACTGGACCGCGAGCGAGGGGGCCAGCCCCGCCCGCCCCGGCGGCACCTCGATCGGGTAGGACAGCCGCGCGTCGCCGCTGTTGTTGGCCGAGGGCGCCGAGACGAGTTCGACGTTGGCCCCGGGGTCGGCGGCCGTGATCCCCTTGAGCTGGTTGGGGTTGAACGACGACCCCTCCGGGTGGTCCGGCACGTCCGAGGCCCCGGCCCCCGGTGACGACCCGGTACCCGCGGTCCCGCTCAACCCTCCCGTCGGGGTGAGCGTCGAGAGCACTAGGGTCAAGACCACCCCGAGTGCCGCCACCGACTTGCCCTTGCGCGCACGCCACACGGCCACGGCGACACTCCCTCGTTGATCCGCAGGTCTGGGAGCCGCTTCGGCGACCCGTCCACGGCCGTTACCGGCGCGCTCGCCGATCAGGAGCAGGCGGAGGGCTCCGCACCGGCGGCCCCGACCCTGGTGAACTGGACATACGCCCGATCAGGAACGTTGTGGACGTGCAACGAGCACGCAGCGTCATCACTCGGGTGGAGTAGTGGCGCCCGGCTTTCTCAGATGGAGCCTCGGGTTTCCCGGGAGGCGATCGGGATGGCTGTGGTGGAGCGAACACGACCACGCAGCCCGCCCCGTCGGTACGGTTCAGGTCATGGGCACCGTCGAGGCCGTGAGCCGCAGTGACAGGCACTCGTTCACCAAGCCCACCGAGGAGGGCATCACCCTGCTCAGCGGACTCGGTGTCGAGGGTGACGCCCACGCCGGGGAACTGGTCAAGCACCGGTCGCGGGTACGCCGCGACCCCACCCAGCCCAACCTGCGGCAGGTGCACCTGATCCACGCGGAGCTGCACGACGAGCTGGCCGCCCTCGGCTTCCCCGTGTCCGCGGGCCAACTCGGCGAGAACGTCACCACCCGCGGTGTCGACCTCCTGGGCCTGCCCACCGGCACCCTCCTGCACCTGGGCGAGGAGGCCGTCGTCGAGGTGACCGGCCTGCGCAACCCCTGCCCGCAGATCGACGCCTTCCAGGACAGCCTGCTCCGCCACGTGGTCGGGCGCGACGAGCAGGGCGGTGTCGTGCGCAAGGCGGGGATCATGTCCGTGGTCCTGGTCGGCGGCCACGTGCGCCCCGGCGACACCATCCGCGTCCAGGTGCCCGCCACCCCGCACACGCCCCTGCAGCCGGTCTGACGAACCGAACCGGTCACTCGATGGCCTCGACGCCACGGCGGCTCGTCATCCGGTGCGCGTGAGCAACCACCGGATCAGCCCGCGATCGCCACCCGCGGAGCGGGACGATCACTCCGATTCGCGGGCGCTCCCCTCGGCACGGCGAACAACAGCCGAGCTCTGGATGAGAATGTCGACCTGCCGGACGAGTTCGTCGTCACCGACGTCGCGGAACGCCTCCGCGGCCTGCTCCCAGCAGTCGAGCGCCTCATCCCGCCGTTGGGCGCGGTGCAGCGCCAGGCCGAGGTTGGTCAACGCGGTCCCCTCGTGGTGGCGGTCCCCGGCTCGCTGTTGCCGCGTGATCGCGGTGCGGTGGGCCGTGATGGCGGAGGCAGTGGCCCCTGCCTGCCGCAGCGCGATTCCGAGGTTGTTCCACGCACTGCCTTCGCCGTGGTGGTCGCCGATCCGCTGGTGCAGGTCGCGGGCCCGCCGGTGGGCGCGGATGGCGTCGTCCAGGCGGCCCGTCTCGCGCAGTGCCAGACCGAGGTTGTTCCACGCGACAGCTTCGCTGTGGCGGTCGCCGACAGCTCTGAGCAGGTCGCACGCCTGCTCGTGGACGACGATGGCTTCGTCGAACCGCCGGGTCCGCCGCAGCACCAGTCCCAGGTTGTTGCGGGCCAGGGCTTCGCCGTGGCGGTCGCCCGCCTCGCGGT
This sequence comes from Actinokineospora sp. PR83, assembly GCF_021056305.1. Classification (NCBI taxonomy): domain Bacteria; kingdom Bacillati; phylum Actinomycetota; class Actinomycetes; order Pseudonocardiales; family Pseudonocardiaceae; genus Actinokineospora; species Actinokineospora sp. PR83. The sequence continues at coordinate 64,897 of NZ_JAJCXD010000016.1, read as the reverse complement.
GCAGGTCCACCGACCGCCGGTGGGCCGTGGTCGCCGCGCTGTACCGCCGGACTTGGGCCAACGCCGCGCCCAGGCTGTTGAGCACCACGCCTTCCCGGTAGCGGTCCTCGACCTCGCGGTAGAGATCCCCGGCATTCTCGTGAGCGGTGATGGCCTCGTCGAAACGACGTGCCTCCCCCAGTGCCAGGCCGAGGTTGTCCCACGCGGCCGCGGTGGTGGTGCTGATCCCGAGGCACTCGGCCGCGCCCAGTGCGCACTGGGCGACGACCAGCCAGTCCGTGAGGTGACGGCGCCAGGACAGGTAGGCGGTCAGGGCTTGCGCCAGGCGGGTGGCGTGGAAGTGGTGACCGGTGACCACTGCCAGCCGCACCGCTCCGACCAGGGCAGGGTGCTCGCGGTCCAGCCAGGCCAAAGCACCGGCGCGGTCGGCGAACCGATCGGGAACCGGGTGCCCCGCCCACGCGCGGAGGTGTTCGTCGGCCGCGTGGGTGACCGCGGTGTAGTGGCTGAGCAACCGGGTGATCGCCACCGCGGTGTCGTCGACCTCGATGGGCGCGTGGTCGTGGGTGTGGCGGCAGATCAGGTCGTGCACGCGCCACCGCCGGTCCACCCTCGTGATCAGGTGGGCGTGCTGCAAGGCCCGCAGCCGGGTGCGCGCCACCGGGACCGGGAGGCCCGCCAGGGCTGCCACCGCTTCAGTCGACACGTCCGGTCCCGGGTTCAGCGCGATCAGGCGCAGCACTCCGGCGGCCACGGGGTCCCGCGCCATCAGCCGGTCGTACGAGGCGGCGAATACCGTCCCCAGAGCGGTCTCCCCGTGCGCGAAGGCATCCGTGCCTGCCTCAGCCAATTCGGCCGCCAACTCGGCGGGCACCAGGTCCTCGTCGTCGGCGAGCAACCCGACCGCGATCCGCACCGCCAGCGGCACACCACCGCAGACCGCCGCGAGGTCAAGAGCGCCCCCCGGGTCGTCGCCGACACGGGAGTCGGTGTACATGTGTTCGCGCAACGCCCGATCGAGCAGTTCGACCGACTCGACCCGGCTCAGGACGTCGAGGGCCGTGCGCTGGGCGCCGGGCAGCGCAAGCGTGTCGCGCGTGGTCACCAGCACCCGGTGGCAGCACATCCCCGGGGCCGGGACCAGTCCGCGCACCTGTTCAGCGGTCCCGACGTTGTCCAGTACCAGCAGCACCGGCCTGCCCTGGTCGGCCAGGTCGCGCAACACCTGGTCGTAGACAGCGGCCTGCTCACCGGCGCCGGTCGGGATCCGCTCGCCCGACAACCCGAACCGCCGCAGCAGCGGCGCGAACACCGACTCCGCCGACAGACCGACGTCGGCCTGGTAACCGCGCAGGTCCACGAAGAACGCCCCGCCCGCGAACCAACCCCGCCCCACGGCGACCGCGGCCGCGTGGCGGGCCAACGCGGTCTTGCCGATCCCGCCCATCCCCGCGAGCGCCGAAACCACCACGGGCCCGCCGACTCCACCCGGCGCCAGCGCGGCGAGCACCCGGTCCGACTCCGCGGCCCGACCCACGAACACCTGACCGGCGTTCTCGCGATCGGCAGCGCTGAGGGCGGTGACCACCGCGACACCACCGCCGGTGTCGCCGGACCCGCCGTGGAGGTGCACACCGCCGTGCACCACTGCGGCCTGCACGGCGACCCCTGGCAGGGCACCGGCCATCGTGTTCACGACACCCGCTCCACGCTCCACCGACTCCACGTCGCGATTCTTCCCCACCACCCATACGCGGCCGTACCTTCACGAGGCGAACTCGCGGCGGCACCGCGTTCCGGCCGGACACCGCGCGCCCGCGGCCGACCTGACCCGGGCGACCCCGGCTCCGCGGGCGTGGCGCAGCGCCTGTCGAGGTCGCTGCGGTTCACCAACGCGCTCATCGGCCCGATCGCCATGCGGCTCGGGTCGCTGATCGCCTACGAGGCGCTGCGCTACCTCAGCGGCTTCGAACCACCGCGCGCGGCGGGCGCGCAGGTGGTGCTCGACCTGGCGTGCGCGGTTGCCTTTGCCGCCGTCCCGGCGCTGTTCCCGGCCCCGTCGCGCGACGCGTTCGCGTTCGGCGACACCGGGTTGAGCGCGGTGCTGCCTGCCCCGCTGTCGGTGCTGACGATGGCGTTGCACGAGTGCGGGCACTGGTTGGCCGCCCGCGCCATCGGCCTGCGCGCCCGGTTCGGCGTGAACCGGCGGATGATGCTGCTGGTCTTCGAGACCGACCTGACGCAACTGTGGAGCGTGCCGCGCCGCAGGCGGTACGGCCCGCTCCCGGGCGGGATGGCGCTCGACGTCGTGCTGCTCGCCCTGCTGCTGACCGGGCGGCTGCTGATCCACATGGGGGCGTGGTCGGCGGCGCCCGTGGTGGACGCGGTGCTGGCCGTCGGGATCTACCTGGAGCCGGCGGGCCTGCTGTGGCAGTGCATGGTGTTCCTGCACACCGACTTCCACGCGGTGCTGGTGAACCTGCTGGGCTGCCACAACCTCTGGCGGGTCAAGACCCTGCGGCCGCGCGAGGCGTTCGGCGGGCTCACCGCCGAGCAGTCCGCCGAACTCGCCGGGGCGTCCGAGGCCGACCGCCGCGCCGCGGGCTGGTTCCGCTGGCTGTGGCTCGCGGGCTTCGCGGGCGTGCTCGCCTGCTTCGCCGTGTTCGTCGTGCCGGTGCTGGTGACCGTGCTGCGCTGGACCGCGGGACAGGTGGCGGCCGGACCGCTCACCGGGGGTTTCCGGTACGGCCTGCTGTGCGCGGCGGTGCTGCTCGGCCCGTACCTGCTCGCCGCCGCGCTCGCGGTCGGGGAACGCGTGCGTCGGACCTGATCCAGCGGTGCGACCCGGACGACCCCGGCAGTTGATTTATTGTACCGTCCAGACGGTATAGTAACTGCATGACCCAGGACGACACCGCCCGCGCGGCACAGCCGTCGCAGGCGCCGGACCGGCGGCGGTGGGCTGCGTTGGGCGTGCTGGTCGGGGCCGTGCTGTTGTTGGCCGTGGACGGCACCGTCCTGTACCTGGCCGTGCCGTCGCTGGTGGCGGACCTGGCGCCCAGCGCCGAGCAGGTCCTGTGGATCGGCGACGTCTACGGGCTCGCGCTGGCGGGACTGCTGATCACCACCGGCACCCTGGCCGACCGGCTCGGGCGCAAGCGGGTGCTGCTGGCGGGCACCGCCGCCTTCGGGGTCGCCTCCGCCCTGGCCGCGTTCGCCCCCGACGCGGGAACGCTCATCGCCGCGCGGCTGCTGCTGGGCGTGGCCGGGGCGACGATCATGCCCTCGACCCTGTCCATCATCCGCGACCTGTTCCCCGACGACCGCGAGCGCACCAGGGCCATCGCGATCTGGTCGGCGGCCTCCGGCGGCGGCATGGCCGTGGGGCCGCTGCTGGGCGGGGCGCTGCTGGAGCACTTCTGGTGGGGCTCGGTGTTCTTGATCAACGTGCCGCTCGTGGTGGTGTTCCTCGTCGCGGGCGCCTTCCTGCTGCCCGAGTCGCGCAACCCCCGGCCCGGCCGCTTCGACCTGCCGTCCGCGGCGCTGTCTCTGGCCGCGGTCGTGCCGCTGGTCTGGGCGGTCAAGCACACCGTCGGCTCCGGTGTGGACGGGGCGACCCTGCTCGCCACCGCGGTGGGCGTCGTCGCCGGGGTGGTGTTCGTGCGCAGGCAGCGCCGCCTGCGCACGCCGTTGATCGACGTGGGGCTGTTCGCCGACAAGGCGTTCAGCGGGGCGGTGTTCGCCAACGTCATCGCGATCTTCGCGCTCAGCGGGCTGCTGTTCTTCTTCTCCCAGTACCTGCAACTGGTCCGGGGCATGAGCCCGCTGCTCGCGGGCCTGGCCGAGGTGCCCACCACCGCGGCGGCCATCCTGGCGGTCGGGGTCGTCGGTGTGCTCGTCGCCCGCCTGGGCACCGGGCGGGCCGTGGGCACCGGGCTCGCCGTGGCCGCCGTCGGCCTGGGCCTGGTCGCCGTCGCCGAGGGCTCTGACCGGTACCTGTGGTTGGGCCTGGCCCTGGTCCCGGTGGGCCTGGGCATCGGGGTCGCGATGACGCTGACGACCGACGCCGTGGTCTCCGCCGTGCCGCCCCGGCGTGCCGGGGCCGCGTCGGCGATCGCCGAGACCGCGTACGAACTCGGCGCGGTCCTGGGCATCGCCCTGCTCGGCTCCGGCGTGACCCTGGCCTACCGGTCGGCCCTGGAGCTGCCCGCCGACCTGCCCGACCCGGTGCGCGCCGCCGTGGCGGACTCCCTCGCCTCCGCCCTGAACGCCGTCGAGCCCGGTTCCGGCCCGGCCACCGCGGCGCAGGAGGCGTTCACCACCGCCATGCAGGTCACCTCCGTGCTGGCCGCCGCCGTCACCGCCGTGGCCGCCCTCGTCGCCTGGCGCACCATCCCCTCCGGTAGGAAGACCCCGACCACGACCGACCAGGGCGAGGAGTGACGCACATGCCGCGCAAAGCCGGGCGCAGCGCCGAGGACACCCGCCGCGCGCTCCTGGACGCCGCGGGCGCGGCCGTCCGCGCCCGCGGCGTCTCCGCCAGCCTGGACGACATCGCCAGGCAGGCGGGGGTGTCCAAGGGCGGGCTGCTGCACCACTTCGCCTCCAAGGACGAACTCGTGCGCGCCCTCGCCGAGGACCTCCTCGCAGGCTTCCGCGCCGACGTCACCGCCGCGGTCGACCCGGCCGACACCGGCCCCGGCGCGCTCACCCGCGCCTACGTCCGCGTCTGCGTGGAGTTCGCCCGCGACGACGTGGCCGTGCGCGAGATCCAGCCCCTCATCAGCCACCTGTCCACCATCCCCGAGGTCGCCGAGATCGCCCGCGCCGACGCCCGGCGCTGGCGCGACGACCTGCGCGGCGACGGCCTCCCCGACCACATCACCGCCCTGGTCGCCGCCGCCGCCGACGGCATCAGCGCCGCCCCCGACTGGAGCACCCCGCTCGACGACAGCGCCCTGCGCGGGCTGGAGGCCGTGCTGCTCGCCCTGACCACCGACACCCGCCTCTGGGACCACCTCGACGTGGTGCCCGGGCGCTGATCACCCGGCAGGTCGGCGACCCTGTCGGAGGACGAGGTGGGACTGGTCCCCCGGTCACGCGTCGACAGGCGGGACGAGCGGGGCACGTGACGCCTCGACGACCGCGGCCGCGGCGAGGCAGTCGTCCTCGCGGTACGCGCGGCCGATGATCTGCACGCCCGCGGGCAGTCCGTCGTCGAGTCCCGTGGGCACCGCGACGGAGGGGAGCCCGGCGAAGGTGGTCGCCACGTTCAGCGCCATGGCCCGGCCGTAGCGCTCGTTCGCCCCGGCGTCGGCCCGTTCCAGGTCGGGCGGTGGGGCGAGGCGGTCGTACACCGGGCCCAGCACGAGCGGGAACTGCTCGCCGAACCGCGCCAACGCCTTCCGGACCGCCAGCAGCGACGCGGTCGCGGCGATGTACTCCGGCAGCGTCGCCGGGGGCCTGCGGTCCATGGCAAGCTGCTGGTAAGCCCTGTCCTCTTCGGACAACACCATGGCGATGCGGTCCCAGATCAGCCCGAACTCGGTGTTGACCAGCACGCCGTAGGCGGCCAGGGCCTCGTCGAGGCCGGGCAGCGCCCCGACCTCGGTGACCTCGTGGCCAGCCCCGGCCAGCGCGTCGGCGGCGTGGTCCAGTGCCGCCGACACCGCCGCGCTGATGCCGACCCCGCCGGGGTCTCGGACCAGCGCCACCGGCCGGGGTGGGCCGTCCCCCAGCCGCGCGGGGACGGGGAGCGCGCGCGGGTCCCGGGGATCCGGACCGCAGAGCACCTCGTGGACCAGGGCCAGGTCGTCGACGGTTCGGGCGATGGGGCCGTCGACCGGGAAGAGCTGCGAGGCCAGGGACGGTTCGTCCGAGCCGATCCGGTGGTCGGCCGGGTAGCGGCCGACCGTGGGCTTCAGCGCGACCACGCCGCAGAAGTTCGCGGGCAACCGCAGGGAGCCCCCGGCGTCGTTGCCGAGGCCGAGCACGACCATGCCCGAGGCCACGGCCGCGGCGTCGCCACCGCTGGAACCGCCGGGCGTGCGGTCGAGGCGCCACGGGTTCGCCGTGCCGCCGAACAGCTCGCTGCGCGAGTGCATGCCCGCCATCGTCAGCGTCGGCATGTTGGTGTGGCCGACGAACACCGCGCCCGCCCGCCGCAGGCGCTCGACCGGCGGGGCGTCCCGCTCGGCGACGTTGCGCGCGAGGAACCGGGCGCCGTGCGTGGTGGCCAGGCCGCCCACGGCGATGCTCTCCTTGACGGTGAACGGAACCCCCGCCAGCGGGCCGATGTCCTCACCGCGCGCCCGCCGGGCGTCCAACGCCTCGGCCTCCCCCACGGCGTTCTCCGCCCGCTGCGTGATCGCGTTGACGGTCGGGTTCACCCGGTCGATCCGGGCGAGGGCGTCGCGAACCACGTCGGCCGCCGAGACCGTCCCCGCGCGGACGGCGGCGGCCAGTTCACGCGCACCGGTGGTGATCATGCGCATTAACATACGACGCCGTATCAAACCTGTCCCTTGGTTATCGGCGGACCGCCGCGTCGAAGAACGCGCCGAGTTCCGCGCCGACCCGATCCGCCGCCGCCGCGTCGGCGACCCGGCCGGACCGGATCTGCGTGTCGAGCGTGACGCGGATGGCCCCGGCCGCCAGCTCCACGTCCAGGTCGCGCACCAGTCCCGCCCGCTGCCCGTCCCGGAGCAGGGCGACCAGCCCCACCGACCCGTCGCGGGCCAGGTCGGCGTACCCGCCATCGCCCGCTGCCTCCCGGTGCCGGACGATGGCGGCCAGGGCGCCCGCCTTGGCGGGTTCGTCCGCGACGAACCGGACGCTCTCCACGATGTAGGCGGTCAGCCCCGCGAGCGGATCGGGAGCCGCGGCGACCGCGGCGGCGAGCCGGTGCCCCGCCTCGGCGACGATCGCCGCCAGCACGGTGTCGACGAACTCGGCGCGGTCTTCGAAGTTGCCGTGGAAGGCCCCGCGCGTGCAGCCCGCGGCGGCGGCCAGCCGGTCCAGCGACACGTCCGCGACCGGGTGCTCCGCCCACAGCGCGATCGCCGCCTCCACGAGTCCCCGCCGGGTCTCGGCGCGGCGTTCGGCCTGCGTGCGCCTGCCCCGGCCGGTCCTCGCCGGGTCGCCCGGCCCGTCGTGTGAAGACATCGGTCCACCGCCCTCCTCCCGCACGAACGTACTGCCCCACCTGCGCGCTCACGCGGCACCGGACCGGTGTGGCGGTGATCGCGGGCGAATTCGGCGTTGGGCCGATTGAGCGACGGCCGGGCGGGGTATTTCCCCGGCAAGGCGAACTTCGTCGAAGGAGTGGACGTGACTGTCTCAGGGATCATCAGCGCACTGGTCGTCGGTCTGATCATCGGGGCGCTCGGCAGGCTCGTCGTGCCGGGCAAGCAGCACATCCCGATCTGGCTGACCATCGGCATCGGCATCGTGGCCGCCATCATCGGCACCTTCCTGGCCAACGCCCTCGGCGTCGGCGACACCCGGGGCATCGACTGGATCGAGATCGTGTTCCAGGTCGCCCTGGCGGGTGCGGGTGTGGCCCTGGCCGCTGGCCTGTACGGCCGCAGGGGCGCGGTTCACCGGTAACCCCATACCCCATCGACCAGCGCCGCCACCGGTTTCCCGGTGGCGGCGCTGGTCGTTTGTGCACGTTTCCGAGGCGGTTCGGTGGCAGCGGACGGGGGTTGACCCGGCTTATTCAACAAGTTATATATGAGCAGTGGCATATGACAGGCAGGGCCAGGCCGTGGTGCTCGGTGCCGGGATCGCAGGTCTCGTGGCCGCCCGGGTCTTGGCCGAGCACTACGACGAGGTGGTCGTGGTCGAACGCGACGAACTCCCGGACGGTCCCGCGCACCGGCGCTTCGTGCCCCAGTCGCACCACGCGCACGGTCTCCTGGGCTCCGGTCGGCGGGCGCTGGTCGGCCTGTTCCCCGGGCTGAGCGCGGACTTGGCGGCAGAGGGGGCGATCACCCCGGGTTCAGGTGATCCGGCGATGGGCGACCGTTCGCTGTTCGTGGTCCGGGGCGACACGACGATCCGGATACCTTCCTGGTGGAGCGCGGGTTTCGCCGCCAGTCGGGTCCTCGTCGAACACGCGGTCCGCAGCCGGGTGCGGGCACTGCCGAACGTCGCCGTGCGCGACCGGACGGCGGTCCTCGGGCTGGTGACCGACCGGACTCGCGGCCGGATCACCGGGGTGCGGACAGCAGGCGGCGACCTGGGCGCTGACCTGGTCGTCGACGCGTCGGGCCGTGGTTCGTCGCTGCCGCAGTGGTTCGAGCAGGTCGGGCACCGGCCGCCGCCGGTGTCGGTGGTGCACTCCGACGTCCGGTACGCCAGCGTGGTGACCGAACCGGACCCGTCGTTCGAGCCGGAGTGGATGGCGGTCCTCAGCGGCCAGGCCGAGTCCGGCTCGTCGGTGGGCGGCGTGGCGCTGCGCATCGAGGACGGCCTGCTGCACATCTCGTTCGGCTCGGTCGGCGGCGGCCCGCCGATACCGACCGGCATCGGGGAACTGCGCAACTTCGCCGACCGGATGGCCGCGCCGGTCCTGGCCGAGGCGCTGCGGCGGTCGAACCCGGTCGGCCCGGTCCGCGCCTTCCGGGTCCGCAGCAACACCCGCCGCCACTACGACCGCCTGCGCGAGGCACCGCGGGGTGTCGTCGCGCTCGGCGACGCGGCCAGCGCGTCGAACCCGGTCTACGGCCAGGGGATGAGCGTGGCGGCGCTCTCCGCGGTCGCCCTCGGCCGGGTCCTGGCCGCCGAGGGCGCAGCGCCGGGGTTCGAGCGCCGCGCGGCGCGAGCGGTCGCCGCCACGTCCGTCGAGGCTTGGCGCCTCGCGCTCGGGGAAGACCTCCGCCACGGGTGCCGCACCGAAGGCGTCCGCACACCGTGGCCGACGCGCCTCGGACAGGGCTACCGCGACCGGCTGGAGCGGGCCGCGGCGGTGGACCCCGAGGTGGCGTCGGCGTTCAACGACGTGCTCAACCTCCACCGGCCGGTGTCGTCGCTCGGCTCCCCGCGCATCGCCCGGCGGGTCCTGCGCCCGTTGCGGGACCGCGACCCCGGTCCCCTGTCGGCGACGGTCGCCACCGTCCTCGGCACCGCCTGAACCCGAGCGAGGAGAACCGGTGTTCCAGCCCCAGTTCGTCGACGTCGACGACGTCCTGCTGCACGTCGAGACCGCGGGCCCGGCGGACGGTCCCCCGGTGCTGTTCCTGCACGGCTGGCCCGACCTGTGGCTCAGCTTCGCCGAGCAGATGACCGCGCTCGCCGGGCGCGGGCACCGGGTGGTCGCGCCGGACCAACGCGGCTACGGCCTGTCGTCCAAACCCGCGGCGGTCGCCGACTACGGGATGCCCCTGCTGGTCAAGGACATCGTGCTGCTCATCGAACGCCAGGGCCTGGCCCCGGTGCACCTGGTCGGGCACGACTGGGGCGGCGCGGTCGCCTGGGCGGTGGCGATCGAGCGGCCCGACCTGCTCCGGTCGTTGACCGTCGTCAACTGCCCGCACCCGCGGGTGTTCGCCCGCGCCCTCACGCGGATGCCCTCCCAGATGGCGCGGAGCTGGTACATGGTGGCCCTCCAGATCCCCGGCCTGGCCGAGGCGGTCCTCGGCGCCCGCGGCGGCGCGGTCCTGGCGGCGATGCTCAGGCACGGCGCCCACCTCGGCGAGTCCGACCTGGACAAGCACCGCGCCGTCTGGCGCCACCCGGGCGCGATCCAGCGACCGCTGTTCTGGTACCGGGCGATGTTCCGGGCGCTGCCCGCCTCGATCCGCACCCAACCCGACACCCCGGTGCGCGTGCCCACCCAACTCATCTGGGGCCACCGCGACGGCGCGTTCAGCACCCGCCTCGTCAACCCCAGCGCCGCCCACTGCGACCAGTCCGAAGTGCACTGGCTCGACGCCGGGCACTGGCCGCACCGCGAACACCCCGAACAGGTGACAGCCCTACTCGAAACCTGGTTCGCGCGGCACGCGGACGCCGGGTGACGGTTGGTACCCTCCTGCCTGCGCCCGCCGGAAGGAGCCCGATGCTGAAGTTCGCCCTGCTCGGCTTCCTGCTCCGACACCCGATGACCGGCTACGACCTGGCCTCGGCCATCAGGAACAGCATCAACTTCGTCTGGCCCGCCCAACTCAGCCAGATCTACCGCACACTGGGCCAACTGGAGAAGGACGACCTGGTGGTGTCCGAGGTGGAACCCCAACAGAGCCGCCCCGACCGCAGGGTCTACTCGGTGACGGACGCGGGCCGAACGGCGTTCGAGGCCTGGACCGGCGAACTGGTCACCGAACTGGACCCGGTCCGCGTCCCGTTCATGGTCCGCTTCTTCTTCTACGGCGCCCGCCCACCCCAGGAAACCATCACCCAACTCCAGGTGATGCGCGACCTGCACACCAAGGACCGCGACCGACTCGCCACCGAACTCCGCGAACAGATCGCCACCGCCACCGCCCACCACACCGGCGACGACCTCGACCCCCTGATCGTCGACTCCGTCCGCCGCGCAGGCGAGATGATGTCCCAAACCTGGGTGGACTGGATAGACGAAACCATCGAACGCCTGCGCAACGTCCCCCCGCAGTCGAGTCCCTGACCCGACATCCCCTCGGCGGCGACGCAACAGTTCACGGCAAAGTGGAACCTCTCTCCAGACCGACCAAATAGGTCGCCGGGGCTATTCGCCTGCGGGGGTTCGGCCGTGGCGGGCGTAGTGCCTGGCCGCGCGGGCGCGGTTGCCGCAGGCGGTCGAGCACCACTCTCGGCGCGGGTGGTCCTTGAGGAAGTAGAGCACGCAGCCCGGGGCGAGGCAGACGCGCAGGTCCAGGTCGTCCCACCGGCCGAAGAGGGCGACGGCCTGGGTGGCGAGGGTGCGCAGGAGCAGGTCGTCCGGTGAGCCGGAGGTGTGTGACCTCTCGGTCACGGTCCCGTCGTCGGTCAGTTCGAGTGCCTGCCAGGTTCGTGCCGCGCGGGCGTTGTGGTTGACCGTGTGGATCGCGGTGTCGAGGGAGGTCATCGCGGACGCGGCCCGGGAGCGCGGGTCGTCGGTTCGCTCGGCGGCCAGTCGCCGTAGTGCGTCACGCAGGTCGCGCAGGCGGAGCAGTCCGTTCTCGGACAGCTTCGCCGCGGTGGCCGGGTTCGGTAGTCGCGGTGCCAGTGCGGTGAGCCAGTGGCGGGCATCCCGGAGAGTGGCCAGTGAGTCGTGGATGCCGTGCCGGTCCGCCCAGACGGTGTTCATCAGCTCGATCGGCGTTGCCTGTCCCAGCAGCGGGGGCAGGGTGAGCTGATCGGCGGCCATGCCTCACCCTAGCTCTTCTAACGGGTGGATCGCAGTTCACCCGTTGACACCACTCGATCACCGCGGTTAACCTCCTAACGGAAGTTGCAGTGGGTTACCGTTAGATTCCCCCGGACCGAGCAGGAACACCACCATGCCTGAATCCCGTCCCCCGTTCCCGCCCTTCGACGAGGAAGGCGCCCTGCGGAAGGTCCAGGCCGCCGAGGACGCGTGGAACACGCGCGACCCCGGCCGGGTGGCCCTCGCGTACACACCGGACTCGGTGTGGCGCAACCGCGACACCTTCGTCACCGGCCGGGAAGCGATCGTGGAGTTCCTGACCGCCAAGTGGGAGCGCGAGCAGGACTACGTGCTGCGCAAGAGCCTGTGGGCCTTCCGCAGCAACCGGATCGCGGTGCGGTTCCAGTACGAGTGGCACGACCACCAGGGACAGTGGTGGCGCAGTTACGGCAACGAACTGTGGGAATTCACCGAAACCGGCCTGATGTCCCGCCGCGAGGCCAGCATCAACGACGTGGCGATCAGCGAGGCCGACCGCCGCTGGTTCGGCCCCCGCCCCGACGACGAACGCGGCCACGACATCCCGCTCCGGTGACCGCGACACGGGTTCGCACCCGACCGCCGACGTAGCGATCGACACACCTCAGGTGATCCCGTGGTCGCGTGCCTACACAGCCGCCTGGGTGCGGTCGCGCGGGCTGGGGCGGGTGCGGACGCGGGAGATGTGCGTTGGCGAGGTCGGATGGGCCCCGTCAGACGAATCCGCCAGTCCTGTCCCCGCTGCGGAGAACCCGGTTCGCACGACTCGTTGCGCGCGAACCGGGTTCGCTCGTGGGCAGACCGCGCTCACCGAGCTCCAGCCTCGGTCGGGGACCGGTGGGTGTTCGACTCGGCACACCGGTTGACGGGTGGTCCGTGGTGTGCCGCCGGTCCGCGGGACCACTGCCCGCACCTGCGAGGTGATGCCACTTCACTCCATGGAACCGGAGATCTCGGTCGGTCGGGGGACCGCTCCGTCGTCGATGACGGCGAGGAGGGCCGCCTTGCCGTTAAAGATGACCGTGGCCGGGGTGTCGTCGCCGTTGAGGAGGGTGAGCTTGATGACCCTGCCCTCGGTCATGGCGGCTTCGACGGCGGCCTCGACCGAGTCCGCCTCGGTCCCGCTCACCTTCCACACCTGATCGCCGAGCTTGATCCGCTTGGTTCGCACTGCCATGTCCTTCCGTTTGGCGGTTGTGCCGCTACCGGAGAACTGACGGACCGCGGGCGGGCACCTCCTCGACGGTGAGGTCGAAGGTGAAGTCCGCGGTCCGGACCGTGCTCTCCGCCCCCAGCCGAGCAGCCCCGAACCGCTCATCTGCCCGGAACCCCGCCCGGTAGAGGCCGATGACCCTGTCCGCCCCCGCTGCGAGCAGGGCTTCGGTGGCGTCGACGACCCTGGCGGTCGACTCCCCGGTCACCGCCGAGAGGTCCGCTCCCTCCCCGCGGGCCGACGACACCCACACGGCGACGTCCAGCCGTTCCCGGACGTCGCCCTCGAACACCGGATCGCCCCCGATGACGAGGCGGGTTCCGTCGACGGTGCCGGTGAACCGGGCGGTGTGGTTGTGGTGGCGGATCTCCCCGTCCGCGCCGGTGGTCACCACCAGCGTGTCGAGCCGGAAGTCCTGGCTGCGGAACGAGCGGTTGTGGTGCAAGACCAGGGTGGGCATGCGCAGGACGACCCTGGTCGGTTCCCCCACCTCACCCGGCGGGGTGGCGGAGTCCGGGCGGTCGTCGACCTCGAAGACCGCCTTCTCCGAATACGGCGCGGGTGTGGGGACGACGTCGAAGTCGACGGTCCGCACCGCGAAGCGCACCGATCGCGTGAGCATCGGGGTGATTTCCCTGCTGCTCTGGGCACCCAACCGCCAGAGCTGCTGCTCCAGCCGGTTCAGCGGCCGCCCAGCGCGCACGCCCCCCTGCTGAAGGAGGACCGCGTCGGCGCGCTCCTCGCTGATCAGGACCACGATGCTCTCCCGGCGGGGGCCCACCGGTGGCACCGACGACGGCCAGCTCAGCTCCATGCCGGGCAGCGCACCGGTGACGTCATCCCCGCCGAAGACGTACTGCTTGCCGGGTGCGATGGGCACGCCACTCGGGTGCGCCGGGTTCAACAGGGTGACCTGCGAGGACACACCGATGTCCAGCAGCGACACGTACAGGTACTGCTCACCTTCGTTGCGCACCGCCACGCACACCGCCTGGCCGGGGTGCAGCACCGCGCCGCAGGCGGGCAGCGGGTGCGCGACGCCGTCGACGACCCTGGCCAGCTCGACGCGCACCCGGGCGGGCAACGCCATGCCCGGGTCCTCGGACAACCGCAGCACGGCCCGCGCCCGCGCCACCCGCCTGAGGTCTCCCAGCAGGTCGTGTGCGGCGGGTTTCGACCGGCTCAGCGGGCCCACGGCGTCGTGCAGGGCGACCCCCTCGGAGTCGGCCACCACCCGCACCGGCGCGGTTTCCCCCGCCGAGGCCAGGCGCAGCACCGGATCGGCCAGCACGTCCTGCGCCAACGACTCCAGACCGGCACCGAGGGACACCGGGAGCGTGGGCACGCTCGTCGCGACGAGCTGCGCCCGGGCGCCCACGGGGAGCTCCAGCTCGGGGTCCGGCCCGCGCAGCCTGCCGAAGGCCGCGTGACCGTCCGTCCACTCCACCACCACCGCGCCGAGCGGGACGTCGTGGTGGTGGATCGCGAACTCGTCGCCCGCGCCGTAGCCGAGCAGCCGGGCGCCCGCGATGCGGACCCACTGGCGCTGCCGAGAGGCGGGCAGGGACGCGACCTGCTCCACCGGTTCGGTCCCGAACAGCTCCCGCTCCCCCGGACCCTCCACCTCCGGGCGCTGCACCCCGCACCGGTCCAGGACGAGCATGCGGACCCGGTCGACGACGGTCGCCCAGGACCACCGCCCGACCTCCGGGTCGAGCGTGTCGAGCGCGCGCGTCAGCGCGTCGGTGAGGTAGCCCATGGACACACCGTCCGCGTTGGGCGCCTCGTAGGCCCGCTGGTTCATCGCGCAGGCCACGATCCGGACCGCGTTCTGGTTGCCCCCGGGGTGCAGGCCCCGCAGGTCGGCGCCGCCGCGGTGCAGCGAGTCCAGGTGCGCTCGGGCCAGGTGACCGGGTACGGCGCGCGGCCACACCTTCGGCACGGCGCCGGTCTCCGGGTCCCGTGACATGGCGCCGGAGTGGCAGCAGTCGAGGACGACCGCGGCGTTCGGCGTGCGCGCGGTGAGCCGGTCGAGGAGCACGGACAGCTCGACGTTGGCGATGCCGCGGAAGTCGTCCTCGCAGGACTCCTCGAAGTCGGTCGGGATGATGAACTGGACCACCCCCGGTCCGGGCATCCCCTCGGCGAGCGACGGGTCCTTGGCGTAGGCCCCGTGCCCGCTGTAGTAGACGACGGCGGCGTCATCGGGCCGCGACTGGCTGATCAGCCGCTCGTACGCGTCGAGGATGCCCGCCCTGCTGGCGTTTTCCCCCTCGCACACCACTGGGGTGAACCCCCAGCGCGCCAGGGTGGTCGCCATCGCGGCGGTGTCGTGGCCGGGCCCGGAAAGACCTCCGGTCTCCGATCCGATCAGCAGTGCTCTGCGTGCCATGTTCCCTCCTGGGTACGGGTGCGTGGGAGCAGACCCGGGGCGTGGCCCCGGGCCTGCTCCCACGCACCGTCAGTCCGCCAGCAACCCGTTCTCGCGGGCGATCCGCACCGCGTCGGGGGCGTTCTTGGCGTTGAGCTTGCGCATCACCGAAGCGCGCTGGTTGGCCACGGTGGACGTGGCCACGTGCAGCCGGGTGGCGATCTGGCTGTTGGTCAGCCCCCGGGAGACGAGGACCAGGACCTCCAGCTCGCGGTCGGCGACGCCGAACGGTCTCTTCGGTCGGGCCGGGGGCCTGCCCGACAGCTTGTGCGCCCGGCTGATCCGCCGGACCAGCCCGGCCAGCGGCGTGGCCCCGAGTCGGTCCGCGATCTGCGCGGCCGCGGCCGCCGCCGCGACCGCGGCCGGTCTGTCCTCGGCCCTGGCGGCGGCATCCGCGGCGCGGGCCAGCGCGTACGCCTGGGCGTGGGGCCGTTCCAGGCCGGACCACGACTCGGCGAGGTCGGTCCACACCCGCGGGCTGTCCCCACCGGTGGCCCGCGCCCGCTCGGCCGCGCAGAGGGCGGCGAGCACCCGGGTCTCGGGGTCGCCGTCGCCGGTCGCCCGCGCGGCCATGTCGTCGGCGAGGGCTCGCAGGTCCGGTGGTGGACCGGGCTCCGGCCAGTCGGCGACGAGGCGCAGCCCGCAGGCGCACAGCTGCAACACCAACAGCGCGTCCTCGCAGGCGGCGACCGCCTCGATGCCGTGCCGCACAGTGCCCAGCGCACCCTCCAGGTCGCCGCGGGCCGCGGCCAGTTCGGCGAGGCAGCGGTAGAGGGGGCTCAAGAACCGCGGCTGCGCGCTGGGCAGGTTCCGCACGCTCCGCAGCAATCGCTCGGCCTCGTCGAACCGGCCGGTGGCCAGGTCGACCTCCGCCTTGGTCAGCCGCTGGAACGTGGTCTCCCGCGCCGGGTGGTACCGCAGCACCTCTTCGACGAGGACGACGGCCTGTTCCCACTCGCCGACCTGGAACAGGGTGGCGCAGGCGTTGTTGGCCAGCAGCGCCGACTGCCGGGAGTCGAGCAGCCCGAACTCCCTCGTCTTCTCCAGGCCCGCCCGGAACTGCGCCGCGGCCTCGGCGACCCGACCCGCGCGCTCCAGGCACACGCCGAGGTTGCCGCGCGCCCGCAACTGGTCCTCCAGCTGGTCTTCGGCCTCGGCGATGCCCAGCGCGTCCGCCACAGCCGCGACGGCTTCGTCGTGCCTGCCCAGACCCGACAGCGCCAGCCCCCGGCTGTTGCGCGCCCGTCCGACCTCCGGGCTCGCGGCCGCGGCCTCGGCTTCCGCCTCCGCCTGCCGGGCCAGGTCGAGCGCCTCCGCGCACCGGCCGGACTTCACCGCCGCGGTGGCGAGGGCGGACCGGACTCGGGAGCCCGCAGCGCTCGGCCGGGCACCGGCCAGGAGGCGGTCGGCGGAGTGCAGCTCGGCCAGGGACTCCTCGTCGTAGCCCGCTTCCCACAGGTAGCTGCTCAGGCGCTCGTGCAGGCCGCCGAGCACGACGGGGTCCCCACCGCCCGCGGCCCGCACCGCCCGGCGGGCCCAGGTCACGCACTGGCGCAGGTGCCCGGCCCAGCGGGCGGCGTTCGCGGCCACCTCGAGCACCCGCACCAGCGTCGTGCCCGCCACCTGTTCGGCGTCGGGCAGCCGCGACCACAGCTCCAGGGCGCGGGCGTACTGGGTCTCGGCCTCGGTGAACGCCCGCAGCCGCATGGCCAGGTCACCGGCGCCGACGGAGGCGTGCAGCGCCCGGGGCGCGTTGTCGGCGGCGAACCAGTGGTAGGCGAGTTCGGGGAGCAGGCGGGGGTTCGCGGGCGCCTCCTCGGCCAGTGCCTCGGCGAACTGGGCGTGGAGGCGCTTGCGCTCCCGGGCGAGCACCATCCCGTAGGCGGCTTCGCGGAGCAGGGCGTGCTGGAACCGGTACGACTCGTCGTCCTCGTCCTCCACCAGCACGCGCTGTGCGAGGCACTCGGTGAGCGCGGCGTCGAGCGCCCGGTCGTCGAGCCCGGCGACCCTGGCCAGCAGGGCGTCGCCGACCCGGCGGCCCGCCACCGCCGCCACCTTCGTGAGCCCGCCCGCGTCGGGACCGAGCCGGGCGAGGCGCTCGCGCATGAGGTCGTCCAGGGACGGGGGGATGCGAGTGGCCCCGGAGCCGGACTCGGCGACGAGCTGCTCGGTGAAGTACGGGTTGCCCTCCGACAGCGCGAAGTACTCGTCGGCCCGCTCGGGGCTGACGTCCTCGCCGGTCAACGCGGCGACGAAGGACCGCAGTTCCTTGCGGCTGAACGGTTGCAGCGTCACCCTCCTGGTCCGGCGGACGAATTCCGGCTCGGTCAGCCGGACCCGCAGCGGGTGCCCGGTGCGCAGCCCCGAGCGGTGGCTGCACACGAGCATCAGCCGCTCGTCGGTCTTGGTGAGCACCAGGTAGGCGATGAGGTCGAGGGTTGCGGTGTCGGCCCAGTGCACGTCCTCGAACACCAGCAGCAGCGGCTTGCGGCCACCGAGGTGGTCGAGCAAGCGGGAGACCGCGCCGAACACCCGGGTCTGGGCGCCGTACCCCGGCGCGGGTCCGGGACCGGCGGTGAAGTCGGAGATCAGGTCCGCCAGTTCCGACCAGGCCGGTCCGGCCAGCTCCCGGGCCCGCTGCTCCCCCTCGGCGCGGACCAGGCCCCGCAGCGCCTCGGTCAGCGGTCCGTACGGGATGCCGTCGCCCGCCAGCTCCAGGCAGCCGCCCGCCAGCACGAACGCGCCGGATTCCCTGGCGGTGCGGGCGAACTCCCGCAGCAGCCGCGTCTTGCCGGTGCCCGCCTCGCCGTCGAGCACCACGGCCGCGGGCAGCCCCCGCGCCGCGCCCGCCAGCAGCTCCGCGAGCAGGCTGAGTTCGGCGACCCGGCCGAAGAACCCGTTCACCACCGCGGTGCCCCCTCCCTGCCGTGGTCGCTCAGTCGAGCAGCTGGGCCGCGGCTTTCAGCGACACGGGCCAAGGGTAGTCAGCGGGCAACGCCGCGACCGCCTTGCGCAGCTCGCTCGCGGCGAACGCCGCCCGGCAGGCGCAGCGCAGGGCGTGCAGCTCCGCCCTGCGGTCCTCGGGCAGGTTGCCGGTGGCCAGCAGGGCGTCGAGGCGCCCGGTGAACCCGGCGGCGAGCGCGTCCAGCCCGGCCAGCGGCCGCTGGGGGACGAGGAACGCGCCCAGCGAACGCAGCACGACGGGCTGGTCGGGGTGGTCGGCCGGGAGCGCGCGCACGGCGGACAGCAGGGCTTGCGCGCCGAACTCGCAGTCGGCGCCGTCCTCGGTGGGGTCCGCGCGGTGCCGCAGGCACAGTGCGGTGGCGTAGACGAAGTGGGCCAGGGCGGTGTCCTCGTCGGACAGGTCGGGGTCGTCGCTCTCCAGCACCTCGCCTGCCAGGGCGATCGCGGTGTCGACGGTCTCCACGTCGGGCGCCTCCGAGTCCGGCAGCAGGAGCCGGGCAGCGGTGTCCCAGGCGCTGTGGCCGTTGCGCTCCAGGGACAGCAACTCCACCAGGGAACGCAGCAGGTCGCTCTGCGTGGGCTGCGGCGGGGCGGCGACCGCGACCTGCTCGCGCGGTGCGTCGACGTGCCCCGCGGTGTCCTCCTCGATGATGACCACCGGCACCTCCGCGCGCGGCACGTCGAGAATCCCCGCCCCCGGCTCCAGCGCGGTGCGCATCCACCCGAAGACCCCCGCGCCACCGGCGTTGAACCGCCTCTGCAGGGTGGCGAGCCGAGTGAACAGGCCCTGCATCGAGGACAGGTCCATGGGCCTGGTGCCCAGGCCGAGCATGGTCTTCATCAGGTCGCACATCTGCAACATCAGGTCCGCCATGTCGGCGACGTCGGTCGACACCCCGGGGGTCTCACCCACGGTCCGCAGGAGCTGTTCGGCCCGGCCGAGGTCCGGCACCGCCGCCGGTGCGCGCCTGCCCGCCATCATGTCGATCGGCGACAGGGAGACCATGCCCATCAGCCGGTCCTGCATGCCTGCGACCAGCAGCATCGCCAGCAGCACGCGCAGCACCGACAGGTAAGAGGCAGCGAACTTCCCGTGCGCGAGGGCCTCCTCCATCAGCGCGACGGCCCTCGACCGGTCATCGCCGCTTCGGACCTGCATCTCGCGGAGACTGAGCATGAATCCCAGGAGGGCCGCGACCTGCGGGCGCTGCGGGTCGCCGTCGCGGTGGTGTCCGTAGACCTCGTCGGTGCACCGGATCGCCTCGTCGAGGTCGGCCCGTGCCGAGGGCGACTCCAGCGGTGTGGTCGTCACGCGGTGGAACAGCTTCTGCGCCAGGCTGCTCAGCGGCTCCACCCTGGCCGGGCCGGTGAGGCCCGCCAGCCGGGCGCGCAACTCGTCGATGGTCTCGGTGCTCTGGGGCATCCGGTTGTCTCTCCTCCGGTCGAGGTGGTCAGTGGCCGCCGTGGACGAATCCAGCCCACCCGACGACGCCTGCGTGCTCACGGTCGCCGACGAGTTCGCGCAGGTGGGCGGGCAGGCTGTCCGGCAGGGGCGTGTCCGGGTGGAGCATGTGGAGCTGGGCGGTGCGCAACGCCTGCCACGGCGGCAGCTTCTCCGCGCGCAGGTAGTGGTGGAACAGGTACATCAGCATCGAGGTGGCACCGTCCGGGACCGCCCACTGCGTGGAGAGGACCGTGCGGGCACCGCCTGCCAGGAAGGCCGTGCCGAGGCTGTACGCCTCGTCGTAGCCGTGGATGGACCGACCGGTGTGGCAGGCGGCCATGACCACCAGGCCGATCCGCCGGTCCGGGGTGCTGTGCAGCAGGCGCACGATCTCGTCCGCGGCCAGCTCCCCCGGGGTGCCCGCGGCGTCGGGTGCCAGCAGCAGGCACGCCTTCGCCGACTGCTCGTCGGAGGTGAACTGGCCGTGGCAGGCCAGGTGCAGCACCGCGCCCGCGTGCGGCCCGTCGGCGGTCAACCAGGCCCGCACCTGCTCGGCGGTGCCCGCTCCCGACGGGCTCACCGAGCCGTTCGGGCGGCGGCCCACGTACTTCGCCGAGCGCAGGAACGCCCGGTGGACCTCGAACGCCTCCAAGCGCGCGGCGGGCAGGTCCTGCGCGGGGCCCTGCGTGTGCGGGTCCCCGACGACCAGACCGGTCGAGGTCAGCCGCACCGGGGGCCGTGCGGCGTTGACGCAGAACTCGCGCGCCGACACCGCCTGGGAGAAGGCGGCCAGTTCCACGGCGTAGGTGCCCTCGCGGTTGCGCGCGGCCTGCCAGGGGATGGCCGCCAGCTCCGCCATCGGGATGAGCACGATCCGCGGCACCCGGCCGCGCTCCCGCGCACCCCGGGCGAAGTAGCGGTCCAGGAGCGGGCCGATGGCCACCCGCCAGGCCCACTCGCACAAGTCGTCCAGGCGGTCGGCGAAGGGGGCCCGCGCGGCCGGGGCCAGCTCCCGGGACAGGTGCGACAGGGCGGCCAGGTACCCCTCGACCCCGGCCTCCTGGCGCACGCTCAGGTGGGTCAGCGGGAGGTAGGCCATCGGCCCCTCGCGCGGCACCACCAGGGCCATCCCGGGCTGTTGCTGGTCGGCGGGCACGAGGTAGACGAGGGCGTCGGCGTCCACGGTGCCCAGCGCGGCCCGGATGTCCGCCGGGGACGGCAGCCTGAGCAGCCGGCCGATCCCCCCCTCGGCGGCCACCAGCACCTCGATGGCCTCGGCGCGCAGCCCCGGCGTCGTCGGCCCCTCCGCCTCCCACCTGCGGGCCAGGTCGTCGCGGCCTGCCGCCCGCAGCCTGGGCGCGAGGTCGAGCACTTCGACCTCGGCGAAGAGCATCAGGCCGCGACCGGTGTCCAGTGCCTCCAGCACACCGGTGTAGTCCCCGGCCAGCACGCGGTGGCGGGCGAAGTCCATGCCCAGTGCGGCGGCCTCGCGCAGGCTGGTCCGGGCGGTCGCCGGATCGGACTCCATCAGGGCCTGGTGGGCGAACCGGAACATGGCCTCCGAACCGGCAGCGCCCGACCCGTGCTGGTCGCCCACCCGCCGCTTGACCTGCGCCAGCAGGCTGTTGACGTCGGTCCACAGCGGGTGCGCCGAACCACCGCGCCCGCGCAGGTCGCCGACGAGGTCCTCGAGCACCCGCTGTACGGTGTCGAGTCCTTCGGTGGTGCCGAGGACCTCCGCCCGCCGCCACAGGTAGATGGCGAGGGCGTTGCGGGCGATGTCCTGCATGGGACCGGGCTCAGCGGCTGCTTCCCTGGTCAGCTCCACGGCGCGGTCGATGCGGTCGAGGTCGGTCTCCAAGCCTGCGTCCATCAGGACGTAACTGGCGGCGAGCTTGCCCGAGACCCCCGTGTCACCGCCCGCGTACGTCCGAATGATTTCGTCGGTGGACAATCCACCCGATCCGGGTTCGGGGTCGGTCAGCAGCCGCAGCAGCGGCTCACCCTCCGTAGGCACCGAGAAGGCGGCCGGGTTCACGCCCGCCGCGACCGCGGAGTCGCGCATCCGGTCGAGCAGGTCCGGCACCACACCGAAGTCTTTGGTCTGCTGAGCCCGCAAAAACTCCCGCATCGCGGCACTCAGATCCCGCAGGGGCCCGGACGCAGGCGCATCGCCCAAGCTGTCGGCCATCTGCCCCATCAGCCCGGTCAGGCCGATCATGCTGCTCCAGTCATCGCGCTGGAAGGCGGTGCTGAGCTGCACCCCCATGCGGGCGGTCTCGATCGCGGCCAGGGTCGGCGGGAAGTCCGGGTGCCGGGTCGCCAGCTCGTCCAACTCGGCGGTGGCCGAGGCGGCGGTGATCGCCCGCTCCTGCACCTCGACCGTCAACTGGAAGGCGCGGGCCGCATCCCGTGCCCGCGGCCAGGCGAGCAGGTGCGGAGGGGCGGTGTCCACCATGTCCAGCAGTGCGCCGAGGTCGCCCATGACCGCCATCGGTGGTGCGCCGCCACCGCGGGTCAGCAGTGTCACCATCGTGGCCGCGAACTCCCCGCGCCGGGGGTGTCCGGGCGGCAACTCGCCCAGGTCGGAGAGGAAGGACGACACGTCGTGCGGCTCCACCGCGCCCGCGGCCACCCCGTCGAGCACCTTCCGGCACCGTCTGACGACCCCCGGGACGTCGACTTCCTGCTCCACCGCCACCTCCTCGACCGTGTCCTGCTCTTTCCTGACGGACGGGCGGCTCCTCAGTGGGCGGTCAGGGCCGCGAGGATGCGGTCCACCGCCGCGGGCTCGGTGGACCACGGCTCGTCGTCGAACACCGACGACACCACGTCCACCACGACGGCTTCGGGCTCCTCTCCCCCGGCGATCCGACTGCCGATCGCCGCCACCGCGACGGCCGCCCGCTCCACCAGCGGGTCGGGCTCCTCCTGGCGGAAGACCGGTTCCAAGAGGTCCGCGCCGTTCTCCGACGAGGAGCGCGGCAGCGGGACCGGCAGTTGCCGCTTGTGCCCCAGTGGCCGCTCCACGTAGTCCGCGTACCACTTGGGCCGCACGCGCATGGCCGACAGCACCAGTTCGGTCTCGCGCGCGATCACCCGGTGGGCGGTCGCGGGGTCGGCGCCGCAGGCCACCCGGCGCTCGACCCACTGCTCGGTGGGCCAGATCCCCGGGCCCAGGGCGGTGTCGGTGCCGACGAAGTCCAGCACGTCAACGGCGAGCGCCAGCAGCGCGGGGTCGTCGCCCAGTTCGGCGGCCAGCCAGCGGGGAACCCTGGGGCGTTGCAGGGCGCCGCGCTCGCTGCGCCTGCGGCGGTAGCCGTCGACAGTGGCGTGGGTCAGGCGGCTGCGGAGCCAGCCCTCCAGGGAGGTGATGGGGACGCGGGCGTTGCGGAACACGTCGTCGACGACGGCGTCCATGTCGTCGTGGAACCGGTCCAGGCACTGGTCGTCGAGGTGGCGGACCGCGGTGGCGCAGCGGTAGTGGCCGCGCTTGAGCTCCAGCTTCCTGGTGAGGTTCCAGAACACGATCGGCTGGGCGATCTCGAAGACCGAGGCCCGCAGGCTCCGGCGGGCGTTCCCTCGGGCCTCGGCCGCGCGGTCGGCCAGTTCTCCCCGGCTCGCCAGCTGCCGGACCTGCTCGGGAGTGGTGCGGAAGAAGTCGTCATCAGTCATGGGGAGGCTCCTGCACGTCAGGATTGCTTCGGTGAACCCGAAGCTAGGAGCCGTTTTCTGCGCTTTCGATGGACCGACCGGGAAATGATGACAACCGACTACCCCGGTACGGCGGTGGACCGCCTCGGTGCCGTGGAATGGACCGGTGTGCGACCGGACCGGTTCAGGGCCGCCAGGTGACATCGGTGACCCGGAGCCCGAGACCCCTCATCGACCGGTCGAGGTCGCGCAGGGCTCCCACGCGGGGTGTGCCGATGATCCAGGGGTCGCCGCCGCGCACCTCCACCTGGAGCGGTCCCCGCTCGGGTGCGTGGTCGACGAGGTCGGCGTAGCGGCGCCTGCCCAGGTCGGACCTGGGGGTCATCCGCTGGTTCGCCGAGCCCCGCCACACCAGGTCGGTCGGCTCGGTGACGTCGAACCGGCCGAAGACCACGACGTCGGCGTGGACGACCGCGTCCCAGTGGGACCGGTCCAGCTCGGCCTCGTCGTAACCGGTGTAGACGAGGAAGTCGAGCTCCCGGTCCGCGCCTCGGCGGACCTCGTCCGCGGCGGTGAGGAAGGCGGCCAGACCTTCCGGCTGCTGCAACGGCTCCCCACCGCTCACCGTCAACCCGTCGGCACCGCGCTCGACCGCGGACCGCCACAGCTCGACCAGGTCCCCGACCGGCACCTCGGTACCGCCCTCGGCGGGCCACGTGTCCCGCGACATGCACCCCTTGCAGGCCAGGGTGCAGCCCTGCACCCACACGACCAGCCGATTCCCCGGCCCCAGGGCGTGGACGGGGTAGTGCGTCCGGCTGATCCGCAACCGCGCGCTCATGTGACGCCCTCCCGGCGCAGCAGGACCAGCCGGTGTTCGACGGCCTCGGTGAACGTCGGGTCGCCCATCGTGGCGGACAGGGCGTCGAAGTAGGCGTGCTCCGCCGCGCGGTAGGCGGAACGAATGGCCTCGATCAGGGTCTCGGGTTGGCGGTCGCCGTTCTCCGGGATGACCGCGGCGAAGTCCGCGAAGCCCGGGTCCAGCCGCAGGGTCGTGGCCTGCAACCGCGCGTCCAGTTCCTCGAACCGCTCCCTGCCCTGGGCGTACGCCTCCTGGAACGGGTGCCTGCGGGCCAAGCCGATCATGAACGAGACGGACCCGCCGACCAGCAGCCCGGCGATGAACACCAGCACCAGCGTGGTGCCGGTGATGTCCAGGGACGACAGGCGGACGCGGTCGACGCCGACGACGGCAGCCGCGACCATGCCCAGGAAGACCGCCATCGTGGCCCACGCGACGGCCAGGACCACCGCAGCGGGCTTGAGCGCTCGGTCGCTGCCGGTGGCCCGGCCCGAGCGCAGCATGAGCGCGGTGACGTGCGGTCCCAGCACCATCAGCACCGCCGACGACAGCCCCAGCGCCCAGGTCGCCACCGGGGGCAGGGTGCCGCTCAGGAAGTGGTGGAAGACCAGGAAGTGCAGCGGGCCGAGCACGGCGACCAGCCCGGCGAGGATGAGCGCGCGCCACGGGAGTCCGAGTGCGGTGGTCTCCCCCTCCCAGACCGGGTCGTCGGCGGGCACCTCCTCGGTGGGCTGTTCGCCCTCGGCGGCGGGCGGCCGGTCCAGGTCGGGTTCCCGCAGCCACGCCTCCCGTCCCGCCAGCAGGCCCATCATCCGTTGCGCGGCCGCCATCCGCTGCCGCGCCTCCTCCCGCCGCTCCCGCAGCGGCGCGGTCTGCTGCACCACCGCGAGGTGGCGGTCCCGCGCCGACGCGACCGCGGCCGCGCAGCGCAGGCGCAGGACGTTCACGTAGTCCTCCCTGCCCGCTTCGGCGTCCTGGGCGGCGGCGAAGGGGTCGGTGAACGACCACCCGTCGCGCACGTGCCCGCGGGCGTCCGCCTCCCCGCGCGCCCTCGCCTCGGCGATCAGCACCGCGGCCGGGGTGCGCGGCTCCTCGATGGGGACGGGCAGCCGCGGCTCGGGCTCGGCGACCGGCCCGCGGCGTCCGGGCACCCACGCCCGGAGCGGGCTCTGCGGGGGATGGGTCACAGCGTGCACTCCTGGTCAGCGCTCGTAGAGGGTGATCGAGCCCTCGGCGTCGCGGGCGAACCTGACCCGGTCGCCCGAGGCCAGGCGCCTGCTCAGCGCGGGCTGGATCTCGACGTCGTTCAGGAAGGTCCCGTTCGGGGTGGCGAGCGGCTCGACCCAGGCCGACCCGTCGGGGTCGACCCGCACGACCGCGTGGGCGCGGGAGACGTTCGGGTGGTCGCGGAAGACGCGCTGGTGGGCGCCCGACCTGCCGAGTTCGACGCGGTCGCCCTCCGACAGCTCGACCTCACCACGGGCGAACCTCATGTGCAGGGCGGGCGGGGTCAGCGCACGACCGCAGACCGCGTTCGCGCACCGCGTGTTGCCCGCGGCGGCCTCCCGCCCGCAGTGCCAGCACACGTCACGGCTCCACGCCTGCCGCCGCTCGGTGCCCGGGCCGGGCACCCCCGCGCGATCGGGCACCCGGTTGGGCGTCGGGTCGGGCGCGGACGGCACCTGCACCTCGACGGTCGCCTCCACCAGGGGGCACAGGTGCTCGGGGCACAGGGAGACCTCGTCGCCGAAGACCTCGGAGCTGTCCTCGGAGCAGACCCGGCTCACCGGGCACCGCCCGACGTGGTTCGCGCGGTCAGGGTGGGACCCCGGTCCCCGTCGCCGGGCTGGAACCCGAGGACCTCGACCAGGTCGCCCTGCCCGGCGTTCACGTCGAACAGTTCCCTGGCCAACGGGTTCACCAGGTTGCTCTCCAGCAGGTTGCCGACGCCGCGACCGCCGTTCTCCAGGTCCGAGGAGCACAACCGGGCCAGGTGCGCGTGCGCCGCGGGCACCAGTTCCAGCCGGACGCCCAGCTCGGCGCGCACCTTGGTGATCACGTTGCGCAGTTGCAGCTCGAAGATCCGAACGGCGACCGCCGGGCTGATGTAGTCGAAGACGACGATGTTGTCGCCGAACCGGTTGAGCAGCTCGGGGCGCTTGAGCTCGGTGGTGAAGTGGTGCCGGATCTCGTTGCGGACGCTGCGCTCCAGCTCCGGGTACGGGGTGCCGGGCTCGACCAGGCGGTAGGTGGTGCGGGTCTCCGGGTCGGTCTTCATGATGCCCAGGTTGGAGGTGAACACCAGCACGCACTCGGAGAAGTAGGTGGTCACGCCCTGGCCATCGGTGAGCCTGCCGTCTTCGAGGATTTGCAGGAACTTGTCCAGCACCAGCGGGTGCGCCTTCTCGATCTCGTCGAACAGCACCACCTGGAACGGCCTGCGGCGCACCGCACCGGTCAGCTCACCACCCGCCTCGAAGCCCACGTAGCCGGGGGGTGCGCCGATGAGCCGGTCGGCGGCCTGCTCGGCGGCGAACTCGCTCATGTCGAACCGCAGGTAGGCCTGGGCGTCGCCGAAGAGCAGCTCGGCGACCTGCTTGGCCAGCTCGGTCTTGCCGACACCGGTGGGACCCGCGAAGAACAGCACACCGCGCGGCCGGTGCCCGGAGGTGCTCGCCTGGGCACCGGACAGGCCCAAGGCCGCGCGCTTGAGGATGTCCAGGGTCTTCCCGACCGCGCGGTCCTGCCCCAGGACCCGTTCCGCGATGACCTCCTGGCCCCTGGTGATCTGCTCGCGGACGCTGGTCCGCCGCCACAGGTTGTCGTCGATGCCGAGCTTGAAGATTCTGGTCGCGTCGGCGATGCGGTCCGCACCCAGCCCGCGGTCCACAGCCAGCCTGGTGATCTTGAGCATGGAGGCGAGCGTCATCCCCTCGGTGAGGCCCGCGAACTCGTCCTCGGGCGGGACCCGCCCCGGTCCCGGTCCTGCCTCCGGCAGCACCGGGATCAGCAACCGGGCCATGGCCTGGCGGTCGTCGAGGGTGGGCATGGGGGCGGCCACCGTGCGGATGGCCTCGATCCCGGCGGTGAACCAGACCGGCAGGTCCCGCTCCCCCTCCACCAGCCAGATGACCGGGTTGTGCAGGGCTCGCGGCCGTTCCGGGTACTCGTACCGGGGAGCGGTGAGCGCGAGCTTCTGGAAGAACAGGAACAGGTCGCGCTCGGCCTGGTCGAGCTGGGTGGGCGAGCGGACCAGCCGGGAGGCGTGGTCGACGACGAAGGCCACCCTGGCCGCGGGCCGGCAGGCCGCCGCGGCCCGCGCCCCCGCCGCGGGGCGGGCGCTGTCGGTTTCCGGGGGTGGCTGCTCGGCCGCCCCCACCACCTTGGCCAGGTGCGCGCGGAGCCGTTCCGGGGACGGGCGCCTGCCCACCACGTTGTTGCCCAGCACCTGCTCCACGGCCCGGCACGCCTCGTTCGTGGCCGGGTGGACACCGAGGCCGGACACGGTGTCGTAGGTGACGAGCGCGTCGAACCCGACCGGGCGCAACACGTGCCACAGCAGCCGGATCACCGGCATGACCTGCACCGCGCCGCCGTCGCCGACCAGGAAGGAGTCGCGGATGTTGCCGTGCAGCACGTACTGCGAGTGCACGGCGAGCGTGCCCGCGATCTCGCCCGCGAAGGCCGGGACCCCTCGCTGCGGAGCGGGTCCGGTGCTCATCGGCCGTCCTTGCGCCGGTACAGCGGGGCCGCGAGGGCGGCCTCGGTCCCCGTGGCCTGGTCGGACACCTGCGGCGCTGTCTCGGCGAGCCGCACCCGCACCCCGGCGGCGGCGGCCGCGTCCGCCACGGCCCGCATGCTCGCGTTCGCGGCGGCGCAGCGCTCCTCGCCGATCAGTTCCTCGCCGTCGCCCACGGGCGCGCGGGTGGCTTCGAGGTGGTGCTCGATGACGTTGCCGTCCCGCACCCTGACGACCGTGGAGTGCTCGTCGCCCCACTCGGGGTGGGCCAGGCGCAGCCCGGTGAACTCCTCGCCCTCGAACGTCTCCAGCACCTCGTGGCCCCCCTCGGTCAGGCACTTGCGGACCAGGTCGCGCACGAACGCGCGCCCGGCGACGTCCTCGGCCCACGCCATCAGGCGGGTGCCCTCGGCAGCCAGTTCGGGGGTCAGCTCCCGGGTGCCCGCGACCACTTCGCGCAGGGCCTCGGCCGTGCCGCGCAGCGGGGCGGGCGGGTCGGTGTCGGCGACGACCTCGGCGAGCGGGCCGTCCTCCAGTGCGGACACCCAGGTGGCGGCCAGCCTGCGCCGCCGGACGCCGGGGTTGACCTTGTCCACGACCTTCGACCGCAGGCTGCTGAGGTACATGGACTGCTCGCCGCGACCCGGGATGGCGGCAGCCTGGGCCAGCACCTCGTCGCGTTCCCGCGCGGTCGCGTCCGGGTCGAGCAGGCCGATCACCTCGATGATCGACGAGGCGGCGACCGCGGCGGGGCGCCTGGTGTGCCGGTCGGCCGCGGCGCGGCGGTGGCGGTCCAGTTCGGCCGACAGGTCGGTGCCCGCCAGGCTGGTCTTCCCGGTGGCGGCGACCAGCAGCGGCGGCGCGGCCGCGTCCAACTGCCTGTTCAACCGGGCGATCTCAAGCTCCACCTCGGACACCCAGCGCACCGCGCGGCCCGGGTCGACCTCAGCGGAGAGCGCGAGCGGGCGCGGGATGGGCAGCGCGACCCCGGCCGCCCCGGCGCGTTCGCGGACCAGGCGCAGCCGGGCGTTGACCGCCACGACGTCGGCCACCGCGCGCCTGCGCCACTGCCCGGCCTCCTGCGCCGCCTCGATCGCGGCGATGTCGGCCTCCAGGCGGGCACCGGACTCGCCGATCGCGCGGACCGCGCCCTCGGCGGCGGAGTTGACCGCCCTGGCCACCAGCACGGCCCCGGCTGTCACCGCGAGCGCTCCCGCCACCACTGCTCCGGCCGCGACGATCGGGAGACCGGCGGGTGCGATGACCAACGTTCCAGAACTCATGGCTACCTCCTCAACGGGTAGGTGACGGACGGTCCTCGCGGGGGCGCGCCAGGATCTCCCGCTCGTGGCGGTCCTGCGCCCGCCACGCCAGGTGCCGCTGGACCGCCCACGGGAGCAGGAGGAACGCGACCAGGAACGGGGCGGCGACGGGTGCGAAGACGGTGAGGACGGCCAGCGCGGTCAGCGCGGCCAGGAAGGCGGGACCGGCGATCCGGCGGGCGGTGATGCTCCTCGCCAGCCTGCCCAGCACCACCCGGCCCGCGCCGAGCAGGGAGTACGCCGGGTGGAACCGGCCACCGCTGTCCCAGGCCAGCACGCCCTCCGACACCAGCCCGAGCAGCAGCGCGGCCACCACACCCACCCAGGCGTCGACGACCTGGGCGTCGGAGGCCGCGTCGACGACGTCGCCGAACCCGACCAGGGCGAACAGGACGGCGGCGACCGCGGCGACCCCGGCGGCGGCGTGGCTGAGCGCCTGGGGGCGGTTCTGCCTGCGGGACCAGTCGCGCAGGCGCTCGGTGCGGCGCAACCAGTCCTCGTGCGCCCGCCGGGCCCGCTCCTCGTCGGCGAGCCGCGCCGATTCCACTTCCGCGTGGGGGGTGAGGGCCATGGCCACCCAGTGGTTGTCCGGATCGGCGACGAGCGCGGAGAACCAGCCAAGGCCGAAGGCGCGGGCCCGCTCGTCGAGCCCGCGCCGGATCTCCCGCCTGGTCTCGGTGGTGGCCGTGGCGGCGAGCAGCGCCAGGGACAGCGCCCGCCCCCGTTCCTCGCGCAGGAAGTCCTCGGCGGCCCGCCGCGCGTCGGTGTCCTCGACGGCGCCCACGCGCGCCGGCAGCCGCTCCCGCTCCCGCTGCCACCGGGTGCGGACCTCGACGAGCCCGAGCCCGCTCGTCAGGTCCGCGGTCGCACCACCGGTGCTGAGCAGCTCGAACAGGTTGTGGTCCCACAGCTCGGTGACGACCTCCGCGCTCGGGATGGTCCCCTCGTACCCCTCCCGCGCCAGTTCCACGAGGCGGCCGGGCGTGATGTTCCACCTGCGGTACCAGGGCGGGAACGTCGGGTCCGTCATCCGGATGAGGTGCAGCAGGCGCACGTCGGCGGGAGCGCGGCGCGGCGGTGGTGGGATGCGGATCCCGTTGTCGGGGAAGGTCTCCAGCCACGCGAGCAGCCGGTCCCGCGGTTCGCGGTCATCCCCGCACAGCACGGCGAGGGACAGCCCCCAGTCCTTGATCAGGTCCGCGGCGAGTTCGCGCCGGTCCCAGTGGTCACGTCCGGCGAAGGCGTAGGACCGCGTCGCCCGGGGGGTTTGCGCGGTCGGGACCGCCGTGCTGACCTCGGGGCGTTCGCCGCGCAACCAAGCGGTCACCTCCTCGGCGCCCCAGCGCGCTTCCACGTCGATCGTCAGCAGGCCGTCGCACAGCAGCCGGAGGGCGTCGTCGGCGACCGCGCCGGTGTCCAGGGGGCGGGAGATGATCCGGGACCGGATGATGTGTGCCTCGTCGATGCCGGGGAACAACGCCTGCCCCGTGGCGAGTTCCAGCACGCAGACGCCCAGGGACCACCAGTCGAACGCCGGGCGCACCTGGCCGACGACGAACTCCGGTGGGGTGTAGGGCAGGGTGCCGACCCGGGGGTTGTCGGCGTAGACCTCGCCCGCGGGCACGGACACGGCGATGCCGAAGTCGGCGATCGCGACCGTCAGCGGCTCCTGCTCGCCGACCAGGAGGTTGGCGGGCTTGACGTCGCGGTGCACCACGCCCGCCCGGTGCACCGCGACCAGACCGGCCGCGAGCTGGCGGACCACCTCGGTGAGGACGTCCGGTGCGATCCCGGAGGGGTGCCGGTCGCGCATGTCCAGCAGGTTGCCGCCGGTCAGGTGGGGCATGACCTCGTAGAACCGGTCGTCGTCCACCCCGGTCTCCTCGTGGCCGACGACGTGCTCCGGGCACTCCCGCCGCAGGAATTCGACGACCCGGTCGTCCGGGCGCCAGCCGGGCCGGTGGACCTTGAGCACCCGCTGCGCGTCGTCCGAGCGCCGGACCACGTGGTACACGTCGCCCTGGTTGCCGGACCCGGTGATGTCGAGCACCACCTTGAACCGCTCGGCGAGCCGGGGCGGCAGGCCCCGCGACGGGCTGTGCGGCCGGGTGCGACCGGGCTCGACCTCGGTCGGCGCGCCGCGGTCCAGCGGGACGCGGCCGGGGTCCAGTTCCGTCGGCGGGCCACCCGGCCCCGCCGCCGGGCCCCGCCCCGGGTCGAATACCGTGGGCGGGGCACCGTCCGGTGTGGTCACCCCAGCACCACCCCGGGCTTTACCCGGCGCACGACAACTCCACCACCACGGAACGGTTCTGCGCGGCGGCGACCGGGTCGAGCGTCCCATCCGGCCCGAGGTCGGGCTTGCGGTGATCGCCGGTCTGCCCGGCGCCGACGGTGCTGATGCGGTCGGCCGCGACACCGGCTCGCACCAGCAGCGCCTTCACCGCCTCGGCCCGCTGCTTGGACAGGGTTACGCTGTCCTCGGGTGAGCCGTAGGTGGCGGTGTTGCCGATCAGCTTCACCTTCTGCGAACCGCCGCTCAGCTGCGAGACCAGCTCCCCCAGGGTGTTGCGCGCGGCGTTCTCGTCTCTCAGCTCGGCGGTGTTGGGGCGGAAGCCGACCGCCCCGCTGTCCTGCAACACCGTCGTACCGCACGGTCGGAAGACCGGCGGCGCAGGCAGCTCGACCCGCGAGACCGGCTGGTCGGCCTTGACCGCCTCGCGCCTGCTGGGGACCTCCACCACCGCCGAACACCTGGTGCCCGCCTTGGCGATGATGGCCTCCCACAGCGCGGTGACCCGCTTCCGCAGGTTGTCGTCGAGGGCGGGCTGCGGCTCGGCGGTCAGGCCGAGCCCGACCAGGAGCACCGACTTGTCGCGCAGGTCGGGCAAGAGTTGCTTGCCCGCGAGGAAGTCGGCCACCTCGCCGGGGTCGGCGTCGAACATGCCTTTGTTGAGGAACGACACCGCGCCCGCGGTGGAGAGCCCGGAGTCCATGAACACCACCGTGCCGCCGCCGTCGGTGAGCTTGCCCGCCTGGGACAGCGCGGCCAGGTCATCCGCCTCGGGCTTCTTCGGACCGAGGCCGCTGACGGCGGTGGTGATCTGCTGGACGGCGGCCGCGACCTGCTGCTCGCGCTGGGACTCGTTCTTGCCGTCGACCACGGAGGTGATCTTGATCGCGCGCGACGGCTCGCCGTCGACCCGGAACACCTGGATGTCCTGCTGGTTCCGCACCGCGCCGGAGATCAGCTCCTTCACCTCCGCGGGGATGCCCGGCCGCTGGCTGCCCATCCGCGCACCCACGACCAGGCTGACCGGCTTGTCCACGGCGGGCACGCACTCGCCCACCTGGGGACCGCTCCCCCTGGCGGCGGTGGTCTCCGCCTCGCACGCGGTCAGCAGGGCGGCGGCGGTGACCGCCACCACGACGCGGAGCGGGCGTCCGCCGCCTCCGCGGAACCGGAGAGTGGTCATCGTTGGTCCTTCCCGTTCTGGTCGTCCTCGTCGGCACCGGGGATTTGCTGCCGGTTCCCATTCACGGCCGTCCCGCGGCCGAGCATCATCAGCTCCGCGTCGGCGACGACCTTGGCCGCCAGGCTGTCCGGCAGGGCCAGGAACAGCGCCATGTCCTCCTCGGCCCGCACCCGCATGTCCTCGACCCGCTCGGTGAGCTTCTCCGCCGCCACCAGCCCCGCCTCCAGTTCGGCCAGCCGGGCGGCGGCCCTGGCGCGCTTGGCCACCGCCCGCACCCACTGCTGGGCGGCCGGGTTGTGCAGCTTGTAGGCCACGGCACCGGACAGGACCCCGGTCCCCAGGTACAGCACCAGGAACAGGATCGCGGACATGTGGTCGCCCTGAGCGGCGCTGTCGGACACCTGCGCCTGCGCCTGGTCCTCGACCTCGACGGTGGTGCCCGCGGCGGCGGGTTCGACGTAGAGCCAGCGGAAGAAGAAGGCCGCCAGGCCCAGTGCCAGCCAGACCCCGGCGCACACCGCGGCGATGGAGCGCGCGTTGGGCGCGTGGCGCTGGACCGACACCTCCTTCCACTGCTTGCCCGCGGTGTGCGAGAGCGCGAGGCACACGACGGTGAACCCACCGACGAACCCCCACAGCACCCACTCGTACTCGTCGATCGCCTGCGTCAGCACCTGGTTGAACGCGACGACGTCCACCACCGCGGCAGCCAGCAGCACGACGTACTGCAACCCGGTGGTCCACGGCAGGCCGACGATGAGCGAGGCGTCGCCGCGGATCACCCGCCTGCGCTGCGACAGGACCGCCACCGGTCGCCTGGGCTCGGTCATCGCTTCCCGCCTCTGCGCTCGCTCCTGCGGATCGGCTCGTGGTACGGCGCGTCCGGGTCGGTCACCCGCTCCAGGGCGTGCGCGACCGCGACGTCCAAGTCGTCCACCAGGTCACGCTGGTCCTCGCAGAGGACGCGGCGGTACGCGACGAGCGCGTGGGCCTCGGCCGCCACGCCCCCGAGTTCGGCCAGCAGCTCGTTGTGCTCGGCCTTGACCCGCAGCGCCCACTCGGCCTTGTGCGCCGTGACGTAGGCGTCGATGCTCGCGGCCGGGTCGACCCCGTGCCCGAACACCTCCGCCTTCCGGCCGATGTCCTTCGTCAGGCCCGCCACCGCGATGGCCGGTGCCGCCCGCTTCCCCAGGTCCCGCACCCGCTGCTCGATCCAACGCGGGACGCGTTCCGGCCGGGGCTTCCAGATCCTCATGCGGATTCCTCGTACTCCCCCGGCCCGGTGCCGGGATCGTGTCGGGTTTCGGGTTCCCGCCCCGACGGGTGGAGGCGCTCGACGACGTGCAGCAGCTCGTAGTCGCCCTGCCCGAGGGTCTTCGGTTCACCGGTCGCGGGCTCGAACACCCACGAGGGCAGGACCTGACCGGTGTACCTGATCATCGGGGCCAGGTAGGCCCCCTCGGCGTGCGCGAGGACCAGGTGCTCCCAGTAGGCGCTGACCCGCATCGCGCTGCGGGCGCTGATCTGCTTGGCCCTGGTCTGGGCGAGCACGAAGTCGGAGCGGATCGCCTGCTCCGCGGCGGCGATCCGACCACCCAGCTCGCCCAGTCGGTCGCGCATCGCGGCTTCCCCGCCGTGCGCGGCCGCGATCCGCCTGGCCCGCGCGGCTTCCCGCCTGCTGCGCAGCACGACCGCCTGGTCGGGTCGGGCCTCGGCCCGGCTGCGCGGCAGCAGTTCCTCCTCGGTGAGCGGGATCTCCGCTGCGGTGGCGTCGTCGGTGGCGCGGTCGAGGTCGCCCGCGGTGTCGGCGTATTGCCCGCGCAGCACTTCGAGGTCCTCCAGGCGCGGTTTGGTGCGCCTGACGAAGTCGGCCAACTGCTCGGCCATGTCGTCCAGGGCGATGCTCTGGAGGTGCCTGGGGTAGGGCGCGGTGACCGCGCCTTCCCGGGTGACCATGGCGTGCGCGTCGTTGTAAGCGGGAATGCGCCGCTTACCGTCGCGGCGGCCGCGCCGCCTGTCGGTGCGCCGGTCGCGGCTGCCGTAGACCTCTGCCCGGGTGGGGCTGTTCATCGCCGTTCCTCCTGGGTGTCGACCTCTCCCCGGTCCGACAGGGCGGTGCGGTGCCGGAGCCCCAACCGGGCCAGGGCGTTCACCTGGGTGCGCAGCTCATCCGCCACCGCCTGACCCGGGAAACCCGATTCCGGTACGGGGATGTCGAGTGCTGTCAGCGCGGTGAGCACGACCAGCGGATCACCGCCCTCGGCCAAGCGCTCGGCGTCGCGCACGGCGAGCCGCGCCCGCTCCAGCGCCGCCGCGAGCGACTCCTTGGCGCCCCCCTCGGGGAGTCCGAATCGCTCACCCTCACCGAGGACCATCCGGCCCACAGCGATCAGCCGGGTGCAACTGCGTCCCATCTGCTCGGTGACCTCCCGAAGTCGTGGGTGCTCGCGCAGGCGTGGGGCCACGGCGGCCTCCTCCCAGGTGCTGTCGTCCGGTTGGTCCGCGCGCATCGACTCGACCGCCGTGGTCGCCGCGTCCGCCGCGATCAACAAGGCCAGGTCCTCCGCTCCGCTCGCCGCCGGGGTGTCCCCCGCGCGCACTGCCCCCGCCGCGCCGTCCTGCCGCGCCAGCACCGCGACCACGTCGTGGGCCAGGCCGCGCAGCCGCGGCCGGGTGCCCGGCGCCTGGTCGCACATGCGCTCCAGCGCGTCCGCGATCAGGTCCCGGTGCCGCCGGAGCCTGATCGCGGCGGCGGCCCTGGCCGCGCCAACGAGCAGCAGCGCGGCCACGGCGGTCGCCGCCGCGATCCACCCGAACCCGTCGGTGTTCCACCCCACACCCCCGTCTGACGGACAGCCGTCCCGGTCAGGCCCCCAGGTGCGCGAACCCGCCCCAACAGGCGATGCCGGTCGGGTCCTCCCGACCACCGGCGGGGAGCACCCGCGGTGAGCGAAGCATCCGTAGCTGCGCCTCGCGGAGCGCGGCTGCCGGATTCGCCGGGTTCTCGCGGAGGTGGTGCCGCACCAGCGAGAACAGCGCCGAGCTGTCCGCGACCGGCCACACCCCGCGCACCACCGCGCGGGCGCCCTCCACGAGGAAGGTGCTCGACGGTTCGAGCGCCTCGTCGTAATCCGGCCCGGGCATGCGGTCCGGGCACCCGGTCAGGAGCACCGGTTCCGCGTCCGCCCGCGGTGTGCGGGCGAGCAGGCGCGCCGAGGGGACGAGGGTGATCTCGACGTCCTCCACCAGGTGCCTGCGACCGGTTCCGGTCTCCCGCCACGCCGCCGCCCACGGCACCGAACCCAGCACGCCTGCCGGTGCAAGTGCGACGCGGGGAACCCGCCCCGGCGCGGCGGCCTGGGCGGCTGCCAGCACGGCCGCACCACCGGCGAGCCACGCCCAGCCACCGAAGGCGTCCAGCGCGGCCGGGTCGGCGGTGGGGTTCCTGGTGAACCACTCCCCGGTCAGCAGCGGGAGCCGGGCACTGGTCACCGCGCCCTCGACCGGGACGACGACCACCACCCCGCCCGCCGTCGGGCGGCCGGGCACGAGGTACACGAGGGCGTCCAGGCCCCGGTCGCGCAGCAGGGGTCGGATCTCCTCCGGCCCCAACGGCTCGGCCAGCGCCCGCCTGTCCTCTTCGGACAGGAAGGCCCCCGGGGCCAGGCGGCGCCCAGCCCAGGAGCCACCGGCCCCGCGAGCGGCCGCCCACTCCTCGGCGAGAGCCGCGCGGCCGGTGTCGACGAGGTGGGCCCGGAGCAACTCGACCCCGGCGCCGCGCGCCAGCGCCACACCGCGCTCAGCCTCCACGACCCGCACGAGGTCATCGTGGGCACCGTCTTCCCCGCACCAGTCGCCGACCTCGCGGACGAGCGAGGAGGCCGTCGGGTCGTGGGCCCGGTCCGGGTGGGTCAACACGTCCCACACCTGCCGGACCAGCGCGCGCAGGCCCACCTCCCTGCTGCGCTCGGCGTCCCCGGGGCCGCCGCGCCCGCGCAGGAGCAGGCCGAGGCGTTGGGCGATCTGGGGATCGGCACGGCCTCCCGGGCGGTCCAGCGCGCGCTCCAGGTCCTCGATGGCGGGCCCCGCCTGGTCGGGGTCGTGACCACCGACGGCCAACTGGGCGGCCAGGAAGCCCCGGATGCTCCGGACGAACGGGCTCGACGCCATGTCGTCCGGCAGGTCGTCGCACATCCGGATGCCCTTCCGATAGGCGTCCGCCCGGGCGGACGAATCACCGGTCTCCACCACGTCGACCGTTTCGACGAGTGCGCTCATCAGGGGAGCGAGGGCACCCACCCCGCTCCCCCGCCCCGAGTCCCCCGCCTCAGCGCCGAGGTCGGCCAGCAGCTCCCGGAGCTGCACCCCGACCGGCTGGCCGCTGTCGACCAGCGCCTTCAGGGCGCTGCGCTGCTCCACCAACCTCAGCAGACCAGCGACGTCGACCAGGTCCCGCAGGCTCTCGTCCCGCAGTGCGGCGCGGAGCGGCCCGGGGTCCCGGTCACCCGTGATCACCGGGACCATGTCCCGGAGCACGGAGGCGGCCGCGGCCAGCTTGGGCCCGCGCTCCCCGTCGGCGTGGTCCCGCATCCGGAGCATGGCGTCGGCCACCTCCGCGGAGGTGGCCGCGAACAGGTCGATGTCCACCGGGAACCGGTCGGCCGCCCACCGGCCGCGCAGCTGGGCGGCCCGCAGCCCCAGTTCCGCCCGCGCGACGTCCTCGTCCGCCAGCGCCTCGATCCGGGCCCCGGCCAGGACGGCGTCGACGTCGCACCGGGCCGCGACCGCCTCGCCGCCGAACGCCTCCAGCGCTGCCGCGAGCCCGATGAGCCTGCTGCCGTGCAGGGGGACGACGACCCCGGGGTCCAGGTCGGTGCGCGACAGCGCGCGGGTCGCCCAGTCGAGGGCGTCCCAGGCGTGCCGCGGGTCCTCGAGGTGGATCAGCATCTCGTACAGGCCCGCGAGCGCCACCTCCGCCCCCGGCGCCCGCTCGGGCGTCGCGAGGACCTCCACCGCCGCGGTCAGGGCGGGGACGTCCTCGGGTCCACAGCCGCGGGCCTGGAGCAGCAGC
This sequence comes from Actinokineospora sp. PR83, assembly GCF_021056305.1. Taxonomy (NCBI): domain Bacteria; kingdom Bacillati; phylum Actinomycetota; class Actinomycetes; order Pseudonocardiales; family Pseudonocardiaceae; genus Actinokineospora; species Actinokineospora sp. PR83. Next base: position 27,350 of record NZ_JAJCXD010000016.1, on the reverse strand, counting down.
GCGTAGAAGACGGCCTCCTCATCGTTCAGGCCGACCGCGGCGCGCTTGGCGGCGAAGGACGTGAGCGCCGTGTTCAGGACCGCGCCGGTTTCGCCGTCGCTGTTCCAGAAGACCTCGGCGGCCATCGCCGCTGCGGAGCCGTGCGCCTCGGGCAGCCACTCGTGGTCCTCGGGCAGCAGCTCGCACACCTCCACCGCGGCGGCGAGCGCTTCCGCCAGCAGGTCGAGGTCACCACCCAGGGCGTACAGCTCCGCGAGGACGATGGAGAGCAGCTCCCACGCGTTGACGCGGTCTTCTCCCCCCTCCTCGGCAACCGGTTCGGCCAGCACCCGGCGCAGGAGGGTCGCGGCGCGTTCGAGGTCGGTGACGTCGCCGGTCAGCGGGTGGGACCAGCGCAGCGCCCGCGCCCGCTCGACCGCGAAGTGGGTGGCGTTCACCGCGTCGTCCCAGGACAGCGAGATCGCGTCGAGCGCCTCCGTCAGCTGCCGAGCGCGCCCGGCGGTGACGGTCTGCTCCTCGATCCCCAGGTACAGCAGGGAACCGGTCAGGTGCGCGGCCTCCACCGCGGCCCGCTCGGCCACCGCCGGGGGCGCCTGCGGCGAGGACACCGCGGTGAGCGAGCAGGCGATCGCCACGCCGTACTCGGCTGTGGAGTCGGTCTCCTCCGCCAGCCTGCCGTGCGCGAAGCCGAGGGCGTCCCACCACTGCGGGGCCGACGGGTGGTGGGGCGCGGCGCGGACGGCGAACCCGACCAGGTGGGCCACCAGGCGCATGGCCTCGACGTCGGTGCCGGTGCCGAGCGCGGTGAGGAGTTCGACCCCCGCCTCGGCCGCGGTCGCGGGGTCGAGGCGGTCCGGGTCCTGCCGAATCAGCGCGGCGAGGCGGGTCGCGTCCTGGATCGCGGTGGGCGTGTCAGCCACGGTCCACCTCCGCCTCCCTGGTCTCGATGACTGCCCGGACCCGGGACACCACGTCGTCCATCCCGTCCGGGTCGGACAGCAGGGACTCCGCCCGCTGCCGGGGCAGGAGACCGCTGTCGGCCAGCCCCAGCAGCGCCGACCGCAGACCCGCCTGCTGCGCGCTCGGCGGGACGGCGGCCAACCGGGCGACGACGGTGTCGACGACCACCGAGTCGGGGTCGCGATCGGCGTCCCACACCTCCACGGCGGTGAACGCGGACTCGGCGCCGGGGTCGGCGACGTGGTCGCTCCCCCACAGCGCGGTGCCGCCACCGGACAGGGATGTGACCGCCGTGTCGGGCCTGCGCCCCAGCGGGCGGTCGATGTAGGCGTCGTACCAGGTGGTGTACTCGGGGGCGGTGCGGGTGCCGACGTTGACCCGCGCGCCCGCGCTGCACACGCGTCGGATGGTGTCCACCATCGCGGGCACCCGTTCGAGGTAGTACGGCACGGGTTTGCCGAACTCGGCCGCGCACCGCTCGGCCAGCCTGCGCACCAGGTAGCCGCCCCCCGGCAGCGGCGCGGAGTAGCCCGCCTCGTCGACCAGGTGCCCGAGTACCGCCCGGTGCTCGTCGTCGGGCAGCGCCCGCCCGTACCGGTTGCCGCGCGCCTGCTTGGGCTTGGCCTGGGCCCCGCGCGCGCAGCGGTAGGAGCGCAGCACGTCGTGGACGCGTTTGCGCACGTGGACGCGCACCGCGCCGGGCGGGTTGGTGATCGAGGCGCCGTGCTCCGTCAGGAAGGTGGTGACGACGTGCAGGACGTCGGCCACGAGGTCCCGGCACAGGCATTCCCCGGAGAGCACGAGGCCGGTGGGCGGCTCCGGCTCCCGGCGCGGAGCCGGGCCGCAGCGCAGCTCGCGCAGGACCAGGCCCAGGTCGCAGTGGGCGACGAGGTGGCTGGCGTGCAGCCGCTGCCGGATCTCGCGCAGCTCGTCGAAGGCCGCGCGGACCACATCGGTGGGCAGTTCGGAGGACCGGAGGAGAGGTGAGGTCGAGGTCATGTCGAGTTTTCTACACTCGCAGAAGATTATATTCGAAGAAGCAACACAACCGTGACAGATGGGATGACGGTGCCCGCTCGGCACACAGGCGCCACCACCCGCTGTGACACCATTGGCCCAGCGGAGGTGGAGAGCAGGATGGTGTTGCTGCCCGCGGTAGTGCCCCAGTTGGTCGAGAAGCGCTCGGAACTGGTGCCCGCCCGGTTGGCCCGCAAGGTCGCGCCGCTGTTCGGCGTTCCCTCCGAGCACAACCCGTTCCGACCGCTGACCTGGGTCTGCGACTTCACCGCGATCACCGTCTCGGAGATCGCGCGCGGCGCCCCGCTGCCGACCAGGGCCGCGGCGGCCCGACTGCGTGGGCAGGAGCACGAGGGCGAGTGGTCCGTCCACGACCGCGCGGTCCTCCCCGGTGACCGCGGGGCGCTGCCCAACGAGATCGTTCCGGCGACGGTCAACCGGTTCGGCCCGGACACCAAGGCTGCGGTCGTGCTGACCGCGACGAACGTGCTGCTCGCCCCGGCCGCCGACGCCATCCGGACCGGGCTGGGGCTGCTGCGCACCACCGACGGCGGCGAACTCCCGCCCGTGCAGTGGATCGCGGCGTGGTCCGCGGCGGCGGTCGAGGTGTACCGGTCGCAGCCCGCCCTGGTGTCCGCGGCACTGACCGCGCGGGTGATCCAGCGCGCGTCGCTCGCCGCGCCGCGCTTCCCGCTGGCGCCGCGGATCGCCAGGCAGCCGCGGGCCCGGTGCGAGATCGGCGCTGTCGCGGCCGAGCGCACCCCCGACCCCGTGACGCGCCCGAGGGACCTGGAGTTCCTCGACGGGATCGCCGCCGCCCGGCTCAACGCCACCGGGGTGCTCCCGGGAGCGGGCACCGAGGAGCCCGCGGGCTCGGGCACCGGCGTCGGAGACCGGGTGGTCGAGCAGTTGATCGAGTTGCTGGTGGAGATGGGGACCCCCGACGGGGTCGCGCACATCTGGGTGACCGAGCGGGTCGCGGGCCAGGAGATGGTGTGCGCCATGGTCCCGTCGTCCGGGCTGGTCCGCGAACTCGTCGAGACCTGGGCGCACGGGCGGAGCCCACTGCCGGGGCGGGACGGGTTCGGGGACGCGCTGGCCGAGGCGATGGCGGTGCCGTTCCGGCTGCCCCCGCCCGCGGAGCTGGCCGCGGTGCCTCTGCTCGCCCGGCGCGCGTTCGTGCTGGCGGCGATGGGGATCATCCGGCAGATGGGCCTGCTGGCCCCCTCGACGTGGCTGACCGGGGCGGGGTTCGCCGACCTGGTCGGCACCCTGTCCGACCTGCTCGACCAGGCCTTCGACCCGGACGACCCGGTCGTGGTGGACGCCCGGCTGCGGTTGGCGGTGCAGCGGGCGGCCGCCGAGCGGCACGCCGGGCGCACCACGCCCGGGTCCGCGGCGGCGGTGGTGGCCGCCGCCGACGCCTGCCTGGACGCGGGGGCGGCGAACCGGATCGACCCCGGGCTGCTCGCCGACCTGCTGGTGGTGGCCTGCATCGAGCTCAACGCGCTGCGGTCGACCGGCCTGCGCCACAGGGGCATCGGCGCTGCGCTGCGCCGGTACTGGGCCGCGTTCGCGACCACCGTCGAGATCGATCTGTTCGCGCCCGGTGCCGACCACAGCGGACTCAGTTTCCAGTTGCACAACTACGCGGCCTTCCTGGGCGCCAACAAGGACAGCGCCGAGGACCTGCGCGCCGCCCTCCACCTGTTCACCACATCGGTCATCCCGGGCCGGACCCGGCTGTACAACCGGGACCGCGACATCCGGCCGCTGGCCCGCAGCCGGTACCTCGCCGCGGACGCCGCTTCCGGCCTCGCTTCCCTGCTGACGGACCGCGGCGAGCACGCGGAGGCGGCGCAGTGGGTCCGCCGGGCCCACAACTGGCTGCACCAGGTGCTGGCCGACCCGCTGCACCAGGTGCACCACCCGCGGCCCACGCTGGACGACTGCCTGTTCGCGCTGCGGGCCGCCCCGGTCCTGTTGCAGGCGGTCGAGCACGGGATCGCGGAGGACCCCGGGGCGGACACCGGTCGAGCGGACGAACTGGTATGCCTGGTCGAGCGGTGGTTGGAGCAGACCTCGGGCAGCGCCGTCGAGCACTCCGACCACCGGTCCGCGGTCGTCGACCTGCGCGCACGGCTCAGCGCGCTCGGTTCTCCCGGCTGAGGCCACCCGCGCCCCGGTACACCTCCCGCCGACCACGACCGCCCGGACCGTCCATGTCCGGGTGGAGGTGATCGGCCATGAGCGGTGGTGGCGGGAACGGCGACGACAGCAAGTGACCACGGGACATCCCTGGCAGCACAACAGGTCCACCGGTCGGCCGGGGTCGGTGAGCGCGCAGGCGCAACTCGCCGCCCCCGGCCACACGGGTCCGACGCCGAGGGCACGTGTTCGGCTTGCGAGCACCCTTCCCGACCGGTCGCGGACGGCGACTCCGCCCGCCGTCGTGCAGGCGGGGTGCGGAGGTCCCCGCTGTTCCTTCGGCTGCGACCGACAACCCGACATCGCGAGCAACTGGAATCTCCGGATCCGGCCCGCTTCCGCTTGACGGCGGGCAGTGCGCTCCGCCGTCGGCGGGATCAGATGTTGGGGCAGGAGGCGGTGTATTCGGTCAGTCCGCCTCCGGTGGGGGCGGGGCAGAGGAACTTGTCGTAGCGGGTGTCCTCGTCGACGAAGCGCTTGAGCCAGGCGGTGGCGTACTTGCCGATCGTGGCGTTCTCCCGGAGAAGGTGCCGTGGTCGGCACCTTGGACGTCGACCAGTGCGCGCTCGCGGGATGGTGGCCGCGCCGAAGCCGGTGGTCTGCGAATCCGCGATGGTGACCTTGCTGAAGGCCAGGTCACCGACCGGCCTGCGCAGGTTCGCATCCGTGGGGTCGACACCGTGGACGGGCACGGCGGCGGGAGCGACGGCGACGGGTGCCGCCTCCGCCCCGGTCGTGACGGTCAGGGCACCCGCTCCCACCGCGGCGGCGGAGGCGAGGGCGATCAGGGATTTGCCCATGGTGAAGGACATCGGACCGGTTTCCTCAAATCAACATTCAGTTCGACATTGTCGACCTAACAATTGATAGGGACGACAATGTCGAACCATGTGCCCGGCCTCGCGGCACCGGTCCGGGTGCTGGTCGTCCCCTATTACGGGACCGTCGGCGGACCTCGGTTGCGCTACCGGTGGTTGGGCGCCTGAACGGAACCCGGGCCGGGGTCAGTCGCCTCGCTGGTAGACGTCGGGTACGCCGTCGTGGTCGGCGTCGACGGATTCCTCTTCGCAGATCCGGCGGTGTGCCCGCACCCGCAGGCGCAGCAGCACCGTGGCGAACAGCGCGGCCACCACCGACCCCGTCAGCACGGCGATCTTGGCGACGTCGTCGCGCGGGGTGCCCAGCCCGAAGGCGAGTTCCCCGATGAGCAGGGACACGGTGAACCCGATGCCGCCGAGCACCGCCACCGCGACCACGTCGAGCCACCGCAGGTCGCTGTCGAGTTCGGCGCGGGTGAAGCGCACCGCAGCGTAGGTGGCCAGGGTGATGCCCACCGCCTTGCCCGCCACCAGCCCCAGGATGACGCCGAGGGCGACCGGGTCGGTCACGGCCGACACCAGCCCGCTCACCCCGCCGACGGTGACCCCGGCGGCGAAGAACGCGAACACCGGCACCGCCAGGCCCGCCGACAGGGGGCGCAGGCGGTGCTCGAAGTGCTCGGCCAGCCCCGGTCCCGTCCCGGCCCGGCGGCGGATCACCGGCACCGCGAACCCGAGCAGCACCCCGGACACCGTGGCGTGCACACCGGAGGCGTGCACCAGGGCCCAGGTCGCGGCGGCCAGCGGCAGCAGCAGCCACCAGGAGCGGATGCGCCGCTGCACCGCCGCGGTGAACGCCGCGAGCGGGACGAGGGCGAGCAGCAGCGGCCCGACCGACAGGTCGTCGGTGTAGAACACGGCGATGATGACGATCGCGATCAGGTCGTCGACGACGGCGAGGGTGAGCAGGAAGGTGCGCAGCGCGGAGGGCAGGCTGTGCCCGATGACCGCGAGCACGGCCAGTGCGAACGCGATGTCGGTGGCGGTCGGGATCGCCCAGCCGCCGAGTGCCCCCGGGTTCCCGAGGTTGACCAGGGCGTAGACGGCGGCGGGGACGAGGACGCCGCCGACCGCGGCGGCCACCGGCACGATCGCCCGGCGCGGGTCGCGCAGGTCGCCGGAGACGAACTCGCGCTTGAGCTCCAGCCCGGCGACGAAGAAGAAGATCGCCAGCAGCCCGTCCGCCGCCCACGTCCCCAGGGACAGGTTCAGGTGCCAGGCCGCCGGTCCCACCCGCAGCTCGCGCAGGGCGGTGTAGGAGTCGGCCCACGCGGAGTTCGCCCAGACCAGGGCGACGAGCGCACCGATGAGCAGCAGCACCCCGCCGACGGTCTCCTTGCGGAGGATGTCGGCGGCGCGGCTGGCTTCGGGCCAGGACCGCCGGTCGAGCGCGCGGGCTGTGGCACCGGATGCGTGCGGGCGCTCCGGCGCGGGTTCGGGCGTGGGGTTCTCGTCGGCCACGGGCGTCTCCAGGGGTGCGGTCATCCAGGCGCCGACCAGGCTTCCCGGCACACCACAGGCACGAGCCTGACGCACTGACCGTAGTCGACGCCGCGTTGTGCCGCAGCACTCTGTGACGCTTCACCGCCCGCCTCGCACGGGGGTGGGTCTCAGTCCTCTTCCGGCGCGCTGGGCACCGACGACCGCCGCCCGGCCGCCGCCCGTGCCGCTCGTGGCCGGTCGGTCCAGGCCAGGGCGAGGGCGCTGCCGACGAGGCCGCTGAGGGTGCCGACCAGGAACCCGCCCAGGTTGCTGGTCACCAGCGCGATGAGCGAGAGCAGGGCCGCGGTGGTGCCCGCGGCGATCCGGTACTGCGGTCGCACCCACAGCGACAGGCCGCAGATCGCCATGAGGGCGCCGATCAGCAGCGCCGAGACACCGCCGAGGGTCCTGATGGAGATCACGGCGTCGCCCAAGCGGAAGGTGGCGTACGGCGGTACCGCGATGGCCACCGCCGACACGAGCAGGAACACCCCCGCGCGGAACGGTCGTTCCCGTCGCCGGCGGGCGAACCTGCTGCGCTGCCCGCCCGCCGCCGCGATCCAGCGGCGGGCGGTCGGGCGCAGTCCCGCGAGGGTCCACGCGCCGGTCAGAAGCATCCCTGGTCACCCTTGCGCAGCGAGAGGTCGATGTTCTTCAACCGGATCGTCTGCGCGCTGGTGCTCCAGGACGTCTGGCGCAGCCCCACGATCGTGGCCCGGTCGGCCTGGAGGCCGAAGCTGCCCGCGGCGCCCTTGACCGGTCCCCTGTCCAGGCGAGCCGCGTCGACACCGAGTTGCGGGTTGACCAGGGTGAGGTCGCCGCTGAGCCCGGCGACGCCGATGACCATGTCCGTGGCCGCCATCCCGCCCGGGCCACCGGAGACCATGACCAGGGTGATGTCCCCGACCACGGGGACCGAGCGCAGGAGCACCGACTGGCAGAAGTTGTCCAGCACCGCGCTGCGGAAACCGCTCACAGCGACCGGGTGCGCGGCACCCGACCCCTGGTCCACCCCGACGAGCTGGACGAACCCGTCGCCGACGAGCTTGTCTGCGCTCACCTTGAAGCTGACGCCGGACACCGCGAACGACGCCGCGACCGCGCCCTGGGCCATCCCGAGCACCAGCACCGCCGCCCCGACCAGCCCCGAACCGAACACCGCGGCGAAGCGCCCCCAGCGAGTGCGCCCACCTGTGTCGAACTGTGCCATCACACCGCACCTCTCGTATCGGTCTGGCTCGTTCCGGTTCCCGGCCGGGGTGGACGGGAACCGCTCACGCGGGTGGTGGGGTCACCGCCCGGTCTTGCGCACCGCGTCGACCACCGCCTCGAACTCCACTTCCAGGCAGCGGACGAGCATCTCGGCCTCGGCGACGGACGCCGGGTCGAGGTTGACCCCGATGCAGCAGTTGCCGTCGAACCAGACCATCGTCACCGAGATCGCGCCGCCGGGGAGCGGGCCGAACGGGTACAGCCGCAGGACCCGCGCCCCGGCGAGGTACACCGGCTCGGTGAACGCGTTCATGCTGCTGAGCTGCACGTCGTGCGCACCCGCCACGCGGCGGAACAGCGGGATGACGGCCGGGGCGGGAAGCGGGACGAGCAGTTCGGCCAGGTGCACCGGGGCCGCTGCCGCCTCCTCGGCGCGGGCGGCGGCGATCAGGTCGCTCACCACGCGCATCCGCTGGGCGTTGTCGGTTTCCCCCACCGGCGCGGAGAATCGGCTGACGGTGAAGTTGTTCCCGCTGGACCGGGCGCCGTTGTGCAGTGCGATGGGGATCGCCACGGGGAGCGTGTCGACGGGGACGCCGTGCCCCTCGTGGTAGCGCCGTATCCCGCCGAGCACCGTGGCGACGAACACGTCGTTGACCGACACCCCGTGGTGCGCGGCGGTCTCCCGCATCACCTCCAGGGGGACCTCGAGCACGTCGAACCGCCGGGAGGTGCTCCGCCGGGCCAGCAGCGGGGAGGTCTCGCCCAGGCCGGGGAGCAGGACGCGGAACGCCGACTCGACCAGCCGCTGCGCTTGCAGGAGCGTGCCGAAAGGTTGTCGCAGCGCCCGCCCGACCAGCCTGCGCCCCTCGTCCAGCACGGCCGCCGAACGCCCCAGCAGGCCGTGCCGCTCGCGGTCCTCGCCGTCCAGCGGTTCGAGCACCCGGAGCCGTCCGGGTCCCGGTCGCTCGTCCGGTGCGCGCCCGAAGACCAGGGACAGCATCCGCTGCACGCTCAGGCCGTCCATGCTGCTGTGGTGCAGCTTGAGGAGGAACCCGGACCGGTCGCCGTCGAGCCCCTCGACCAGCACCGCCTCCCACAGCGGGCGGGAGGGGTCGAACGGGGTGTGCTCCATGAGCTGGGCCAGGTCCAGCAGCTGCCGGAGGTCGCCGGGGGCGGGCAGCCGGACCCGGTGCAGGTGGTGGTCGAACTCGAAGTGCGGGTCGGGTGCCCAGCGCGGCGTGCCGATCCCGCCCGCGGGCTCGACCACCCGCTCCCGCAGCCGGGGGACCTGGACGGTCAGCCTGGTCCACTCCTCGACCAGGCGGGACCAGTCGGGCAGCGAGTCGAGGACGTGCACCAGCACGATGGGCGAGCGCAGCAGGGGTTCGCGCCCCGTGCGCCACATGACCGCCTCCATGCCGGTCATCCCGGAGTCCGCGCTCGGGGGGACCTCGTCGACGAACATCCTGCTGTCGACGACTTTCCCGCTGTCGACGACGTTCCTGCTGTGGTTGCTGCGCACGTCCGCTCCTTCGGCCAGTGGGGGGTGAACGCGGTGGGCCCGTGTCGTTCTCGGGCGGGGGTCATCGTCCGCGCAGTGGCGGCGGTCGCCGTGACACCGCACCCACGCGCTCCAGGATCAGGTCGGCGACGGCGCGCGGGTTCTCCCACAGGGCCAGGTGACCGCTCCTCGGGATGACGCTGTGCGTCATGACCCCGACCCGGTCGATGAGCGGCTTGGCGTAGACCGCCGCGGGCGCCATCCTGTCTTCCAGCGCCCAGGCGGCGTGGACGTCGTGGGCGCGGCCGTCGACCGGGTGCACGCCCGCCGACCCGACCAGCCCCCGGATGGCGGGCCAGTACGCGTCGGCTCGGACGAACCCGCGCAGCACCTCCACCGCGTCGTCCGCGGACAGCGTGTCCACTCGTTCCACCACCGCGCGGAACACGCCGTGGCGCACGGGTGCCCAGCGCATCAGGAACGGCGCGTACGGGATCGTCAGGTGGGCGGTGAGGAAGATCGCCGTGAGCTGGGCCACCAGCCGCGCCCGGTGCCAGGCCGCCTGCCAGGCCACCGGTGGGCACAGGAGGGTCGTGGACAGCGCCCGGCCGCGGCGGGTGAGTTCCAGCGCCACCCACGAGCCCAGGGAGTGGCCCACGACGTGCGCCTGCCGGAACCCGGCCAGGTCCATCCATGCCTCCACCTCGTCGGCCATGACCTCCGGCATCGGCGAGCGCACGGGGCCGTGCCACCGGGCTCCCCAGTGCCCCGCCGCCGTCGGCGCCAGGACGTCGCAGTGCTCCTCGATCAGCCGCAGGACGGGGCGCCAGATCGGCCACGTCCCGCCGAGGCCGTGGATCAGCACGACGGGGTGCCCGTGGCCCGAGCGGTGGTGCGCGGGCGGGGGTGGCGTGGAATCCGTGCTCATGCCCGGTCGGGTCCTTTCGCTCTCGGTCGCGTCCGGCGCCACCCGGGTGTCCGGGGACGTCCCGAACGCGCGGATCACCGGTGGTGCACTCCGGTCGGGGTCGTGCTCCGACGCTAGGGAACGGTTCCGACGGCGGACCGACGAAATCCGGACGCACCCGCTGACACGTCGCCGACAGGCACGTTCGGTGACAGACATCCTCTCACCTGCGCGAACGGGGGAACAGGCGGGCGAAACTGGCGACTGTCCGTGATGGAACACCCGCGCCGTTGGGATCTCGTTCCACGTCCACTTGCCGCCGACCACCGCCGCGGTGCTGGCTCACCACGGCAGCGGACCGCGCCACGATGAGGTCGGGTGGGCAGGCGGAGGAGGGTGTCCATGCAGGTCCGGTGTCTCGGCCCGATGGTGATCGAGACCGGGCGGCGGGAGGTCGTCGTGCGGTCGTCCCTGCGGGCCAGGGTGCTCGTGGCGCTGGTGGTCAACGCGGGCGACCTCGTCTCCCGGGAGTGCCTGGTCGACGAGGTGTGGCCGAGCGACCCCCCGGCGGGGGCGATGGGCTCGTTGCACGCGCACGTCAGCAGGCTGCGCCGGGACCTGGCCCGCTGGGGCGTCGGTGACCGCATCGACGTCGCGGCCGAGCAGGGCGGCTACCGGCTCCGGATGACCGGCATCGGTCTCGACGTCGAGGAGTACGAGGGGTTGGCCGCGACCGCCCACCGGCGGCGGCGCACCGCCGCGAGCGAGGTCCCGGAACTGGCCAGGGCCGCCCTGCGGCTGTGGCGCGGCGAACCCTTCGAGGGGCTGGACCTGGGGCTGCGCGGCCACCTCGCGCGTGCCCGGCTCCAGGAGTCGCGGATGGCGTTGTTCGAGGCGCTGGTCGACACCGCGCTGACCAGCGGCAGGCACCAGGAGGTCGTCGCCGAGCTGCGCGAGCTGACGATGGTCTTCCCGTTCCGGGAGAAGTTCCACGAGCAGCTCATGGTCGCCCTGTACCGCTGCGGGCGGCAGGTCGAAGCCGTCCAGGCGTTCCACGGCCACCGCGAGCGCATCTCGCGGGAACTGGGTCTGGAACCCTCCCCCGCGCTGCGCAGGCGGATGACCGAGATCCTCCGCCACGACCCGGCGCTGTGGCAGGCGGGCTGATCCCGGGCGGGGAACGCCGCCGGGCACCGAAAATGGGCTCGGTGGCCCCGCTGGCGCATTGATCCGCGCTCGCACATCAGTGCAGGCTGTGAGGTGAGTTACAGGTTTAAAATCGGAAACCCCGCTCTTGTCATTCCCTCATACTTCACCGTCGCGTTTTATGCGTTCGAGTGCGAGACAGGGTCGGCCATAAGTCGAGGATGACACCCGTTAGGGCGCTAGCCTGCACCATCGGATCAGCGGAGGATGATTTTCCGACCGAACTCGCCCACTCGCCGTAGAGGGTTGGCCCATTCCCATGCGCGTTGTGCCGAATGGCAGGAAGATCGAGCAGCGTCGCCGGTCGAAAGGACTGTCGAGGAGAACGCTGGCCGGCTTGATCGGGCGGAGCCAGGAATGGCTCCGGCAGATCGAAAAGGGAATACGCCCGCTGGACAGCCTGCAGACGCTGGGTCGCATCGCCGAGGCGCTGCGGGTGGAGAACTGGTCGGACCTGGTCGACCTGCCGACCGGCCTCGACCTCGACGCCCGACCGGCCGGGCGCCCGGACTTCGTCCACCTGCTCTGGCGGTCGCTCCTCGGCGTGCGGGAGGGAGGACCGCGGACCCCGGGGCCTCCCCGGGTGGGCGTGGCCGTCCTCGACCGCCGGGTCACCGGTGTCTGGTCGCGGTGGCACGCGCCGGGCCGGAACCTGGGGGCGATCGCGCACGACGTCGCCTCGCTGCTGAACGGGACGCGCGACGCCATGACGTGGTGCGCCGGGAGACAACCGCGCGAGCTGCCCGGCGCGCGGCGGGCCCACGGGCAGGCCCTGCAACTCGCGCGCGTGGTACTCAGCCGCACCAACGAGCACTGGCTGTCCCACGTCGCGGCGGCGCAGTGCCTGGCGCTCACCGTGCCTGCCGAGGACGCCGTCCTGACCGGTGTCGGCGAGCACGGCGCGGCCCGCTCCCTGCTCGGCCTCGGCTTCGCCGCCGACGCCGAGCGACTGGCGCTGGCCTCGCTGGAAGCGCTCGCCTGCGCCCCGGTGCCCGCCCGGCAGCGCTACGCCGTCGAAGGCGCGCTGCACCTGCTGGCGGCCGAGGCCGCCGCCCAGGCCAACGACGTGCACACCTGCCAGGAGATGCTGCGGAGGGCCGAGAAGATGGCCGAGCGGCAGGTCTTGACGAGCCACCCGGTGTTCGGCCCGGTCTCCACGCAGATCAGCGAGGTGCGCTCGATGCTCCGCCTCGGCCACGTCGACCTCGCCGTCGACCTCGCCGAGAGGATCGGGGTGGACGACCAGCACCCGGCCGACGAACAGGCCGACCTGCACCTGGCGGTGGCCCACGCGCGAGCCTGCCGCCAGGACCACGTGCCCGCGCTGCTGATGCTGCTGAAACTGGAGCGCACAGCCGAGGACGTGCTCCGCTACTCCCCGCTCGCCGCGGAGACGATCCGACAACTGCTCGAAACCGCCCCGTACAGCCTGCACGCGGAACTCCGCCGCCTCGGCAACCTCGCCTACGACGATTGCTGAACAGCCGATGACGTGACGAGGAAAAGTCTTCTCAGCACAATGACGAAGAAGCACATCGGGGCCTGTATCCGAGTTCCGTTCGGTGGTCCCCTTCGCGAACCAGATTTCCGTCCACCCGCGGGAACACCACTGGGGTCAGGCCGTAGCCCTGGGCGCTCCCGCGATCCCGTCCTCCTCGACGACCTCCCGGAGGTCGTGTTCGAACAGGTCGACGAACTGCTTGGCGACCCGCCTGTCGTCGATCTCCCGCACCACGTCGATCGCGAGCCTGCCCGCGTCTGACGCCGCCTTCGGCTTGTCCTGCGGCTTCGCGACACGAACCTTGGCCAAGGCGGTGCGCAGGGGCATGACGTCGGCTTCGGACATCGCAGGTTCCTTTCCAGTGTCGTGGAGAAAGCGAGTCGACGGAGGGGGATCAATTCCGTCCGCCGGTTCTGTGCCAGTGGTGTACCCCGGTCTGCGCACCCTCAATCCCAGGCAGACAGGGACATGTTTTCATTTTCCGATACCACGATCGGGGGGTTTCATCGGGGACCGGACAGCACCGCGAACTTCTCCAAGATCGATTCATGTCGGGTTCGGAGTTCTTTTCACATGACGGGACCCCGTGGTGTTGAACAGTGGTGTTGAACGGCCCCGGCCCGGAATGCCCTGGCGGTGATCCTGGTCGGCGCGATCGACCTGGCGGTGTCGGGTGCCGGTCGTCGTGGGCTCAGGTGGCGCCGTCGGCGATGATGGCGTGCGGTCGGTGGTGCCGTCGACGATGCCCCTGGCCAGGTCGGACAACCGCAGATGCCGGGCCCGGCCGCAGGAGCGCAGGGCGGTGAAGGCCTGTTCCGGTGTCGTGGTGTCGCTGTGGACGGCGAGCATGCCCTCGGCCTGTTCGACGACCCGGCTGTCGAGCGCGGTCTGCAACTGCTCGTGAGCAGCTCGGAGTTGCCGATGGCGCACTGTTGCAGGACACCGATGGTGGCCACCTCGACGCGGCGGCCCACTCCAGTGGGTGGCGCCGCCCTGGTACTCGCTGGTACCGGGATGGGTCTCGGTCTTCCGCAGGCCACTCCCCCGCTGTCCAGCCGCACGCGGCGTTCGACTACGCCCTTCGCTGCCTCGGCCAGAGTCCTCCCCCGCGCGAAGGCGTCGGGGCACGGCCGGGAGCCGGGCGGAATTCCCCACGGGGTCCGCACCGAAACCACGCCTGGCGCGTGACCGTCCCGAGGCCGCTCCGCCCACGGGCGAGGACGCGATCGGGATCGCGCTCGACCCCGCACGACACCTCGGACGGCAGGCCGCGAGCGGATGCCCGGGCGTGAGTGTTCACTGTCCAGTGTGGACACCGGTTACATGGCGGCGATGGCGGCCTCCAGGTTCGGCTGCGGGCCGATGTGGCGCGGGTCGGCGGCCGGTTGCGCGGCGCCGGTGGACTTGAGGAGTTGGCGGACCCGTACCGGCGTCAGCGGGGGCCCGGACTCCTGGGCGATGCTCTGCACCGCGCCCACCGCGCCGACGACGATGGGGCAGGCGCCCGAGGTGCCGTTCATGTTGCTCCAGTACACCCTGTTCGGGTCGGTCTCGGTCGGGGTCAGGTCCCGGGGCGGGTCGAGACCGCCGCCGAGGGTGGCGACGCACCTGCCGTACGCCTGGAGGTCCACCCGCGATCCGTGGGTCGAGAAGGGCATCGAGGTGCGCTCGGCGGGCCTGCCGGGCACGCACTCGGCCGTACCGGGGATGTCGGGCGGCTCCCCGGCCCCGACGACGGTGGCACCGGAGTCCGGGCGGTCCATGATCGTGCGGGCCAGTGGGTCGGCGGGGTCGTCGAGGTCGTTGCCGCCGTTGCCCGCGGCCTCGACGACGGTGATGCCCGCCGCGGTGGCCAGGACGACCTCGTCGTAGACCGCCGGGTCCACCTCCCACGGGTACCAGCCGCCGGTCTCGCGGTCGTAGGACGAGATCTCGACGAGGATCACGTCGCCGGGTTCGGAGTTCTGCCTGGCGAGGGTCATCGAACCGGGTTCGGCGCCGCTGGCGAGCTGCAACCGCGCCCGCGGCAGGATTCCGGCGACGCCGAGGCCGTTGTCCGCCTGGGCCGACACGACCCCGATGACCGCGGTGCCGTGCGCGCCCGCGGGCGTGCACGGCGAGGAGACCATCGTCTGCAGGCGCACCGGTGCTGGGCGGCCTGCCAGGTCCTCGTGGCAGGTGTTCCACAGGTTGCGCAGGTTCGCCGCGCGCTTCTGCACCGGGCTGCCGGTGGTGCTCCCGTCGCCGAGTTGGCCGCTGCCGTTGGCCCCCCAGCTCCACAGCGCGCCGTCTGCGCCGACGCCCAGGCTGAACTCCGTGCCCGCGCTCACCAGCGACCGGGACGCCGTGTCTCCCGGTGGGAACCGCACCTCGGACGGGGAGGACGCGTCCGAGGTGCCGCCGGTGCCGAGTTGGCCGCTGCCGTTCGCGCCCCACGCCCACAGCGCGCCGTCCTCGTCGACGGCGACGGTGTGCTGGTCGCCCGCGGCCACGCCGGTCGCCGAGTCGAGGTCGTCGACATGGGCTGGGGTGAGCCGAGCGGTGGTGGTCCCGTCACCGACTTGGCCGTGGGAGTTGTCGCCCCAGGCCATCAGCGCCCCGTCGAGCAGCCGTGCGACGCTGTGCCCGCCGCCCGCGCCGACCTGGGCGACGGTGCCCAGGCCCTCCACCGTGACCGGTGTGGCGCTGCCGGTGGTGGAGTTGTCGCCGAGTTGGCCGCTGCCGTTGGCGCCCCAGGCGCGCACGGTGCCGTCGTCCAGCAGCGCCAGTGAGTGGTCGCGGCCCGCGGCGATCCCGCCCGGCCGGGTCGAGACGCCGGAGAGGCCCCCGACCGCGATCGGGGTCGTGCTGAACGGCACCCTGCTGGGCGGTGCGCCGAGCTGGCCGTGGGAGTTGCTGCCCCAGGCGCGGACCGTGCCGTCGGAGCGGACGGCGAGCACGTGGGCGTTGGTCGCGCTGACGCTCGTGACGCCTGCGAGCCCGGGGACCGGCGCGGGTGTCAGCCTGGCCGTCGTGTCGCCGAGGCCGAGCTGGCCGAGGTCGTTGGCCCCCCAGGTCCACACCGTGCCGTCGGCCTTGAGCGCGACGGAGAAATCGGCGCCCGCCGCCACCGATTCGACGCCCGCGAGGCCCGGGACCTGCGTGAAGACCGGGCTGCCGGTTGTCGTGCCGGTGCCGAGCTGGCCGCTCCCGTTCGCCCCCCAGGCGCGGACCGTGCGGTCGGCCGCGGGCACGTCGGCGTCGCTGATCACCGCCAGCGAGTGGGTTCGCCCGGCCGCGATCGCGCCGGGGCGGACCGCGACCCGGTCGGCGTGCCCGGCCTCGATGTCGGTCACCGTGACGTTCTCGCCCTTGCCGCCGGGCCGCGCGTTGGCCGCGTCCGCGCCGATCCCGGTGCCCGCGGTCGCGCCGACGGTGTTGCGGTAGACCTGGTTCGGGCGGAACGGGTCGACCGCGGGTGACCGGATCGGCAGCGGGGCGTAGGCGATCTCGACCGCGGGCAGGGCGTTGAGGTCGTCCGCCAGTGCCCCGGCGCCGCTGGGCGCGGTGACGGTGAACCACGAGTTGAGGTCGGGCAGTTCGCGGTCGGCGCGCTGCTCCAGCCGGAGGCGTTCCCCGGTGACGACGTCTTCCGGGAGTGGCGTCAGCGGGCGCATCGACGCACCGGGGTGGCGGCTCAGCACGGCCCGCACGGCCGAGGCGTCCCCCGGGTCCCCGGCCACCGGTTGCCGGTCCCGGATGCGCACGGCGCGGTCGGCGCGGAACTTGACGGCGACCTCGGTGGCGGAGGGGTCTGCGGGAACTGCCGCGCGGGTCGTCTTCGCCCGGCTGTGGTCGTAGGCGGGTGCCCTGTCCGCAGTGGACGCGGCAGGCGCCCGCGCAGGCAGCAGCACGAGCGCCAGCACGGCGAACGCCACTGCCTGCATCCATTTTCGATGCTGTGCCTGCTGTTCGACGATTGCGGACATCTCACTCCCCCGATTGAGCTGGAAAACCAGGATGCACCACACCACCGACAGAACCGCAGGCTTTCCCGGGCGATGGCCGTTGACCGAAGAGGATTCACTCGTCCGGGTGGCGCGGTGCGGTTCGCGCCGGAGCGCGACGGCTTCGCGCAGGGTGGTGACCGACCGGCCGAACTGGACACCGAGGTCGGCCAGGGCGAGGCGCGGGCGGGTCAGGCCGGTCCGATGAGCCCGGCGACGATGGCGGCCGACATCGCCACCAGCGGCAGGCCGCCGCCCGGGTGGGCCGACCCGCCGACGAGGAACAGGCCGGGCACGGGGCCGCGGTTGCGCGGGCGCAGCAGCGCGGCGCGGGGCCCGTTGGACGACGTGCCGTAGATCGAGCCGCCGACCGAGCCGGTGTCGCGCTCCCAGTCGGCCGGGGTGCGCACCTCCCGCCAGCGGACGCGGTCGCGCACGTCCAGCCCGCGGTCGGCGAGCACCCGCAGGACCCGGTCGGCGTAGTCGTCGGCCAGTCCGGGCGCCCGCCAGTCCACCGGACCCTGGCGCGGGGCGTTGACCAGGACGAACCACGCCTCGTCACCCTCGGGCGCCACGGCGGGGTCGTCGGGTGAGCAGATGTAGACCGCGGGGTCGGGCACGGGCCGCGGCGCGCGGCCGAAGATCGCGTCGAACTCGGCGTCGTAGTCCGCGGGGAACAGCACGCGGTGGTGGTGGCGCGGGCCGGGGGTGCGCCCGCGCAGGGCCAGCAGCAGCACGAACCCGGACAGCGAGGGCACCGCGCGCCGCAGCGCCCGCCGGGGGCGGCGCGCCGACCGGGCGGGCAGCAGGTCGCGGTAGAGCACCTCGGCGTCCACATCGGACACGACGACGTCCGCGGCGATCCGCTCCCCGTCGCCCAGCCGCACGCCGCTGACCCCCGCGGAGGTGGCGTCGATGCCGACGACCGGGGCGTTGAAGCGCAACCGCACCCCCAGTTCGCGGCACCGGTCGGCCAGCGCGTCGCCCAGCACCCGCAGGCCACCGCGCACGTACCAGCCGCCGAAGTGCTGCTCGACGTAGGGCACCACGCTCAGCACGGCCGGGATCCGGCGCGGGTCCGACCCGCTGTAGGTGGCGTAGCGGTCCAGCAGCACCCGCAGCCGGGGGTCGTCGAACCGGGCCCGCCCGAGCGCCCGCAGCGTCCGCCACGGCGCGATCGCGGCCAGGTCCCGCGGGTTGGCCGAGCGGCGCACCAGGTCGCCGAGCCCGCCCAGGGGGCGTTGCAGCACCGACTCGCCCACCAGGCCCCACAGGTGCGCGGCATCCGCCATGACCCGGCGCCACTGCGCGGCCGACCGCTCGCCGAACGCGGCCGCCAGGGCGGCGGGCACGTCCTCCTCGGCGTGCGGCAGGCCGACCTCGGTGCCGTCGGCGAAGCGGTAGTGGCACACCGGGTCCACCGGCACCACGTCCACCACGGTGTCGAGGGGCGCCCCGGTCGCGGCGAACAGGTCGCGGTAGACCTGCGGCATGGTCAGCAGCGACGGACCGGTGTCGAAGGTGTAGCCGTCCCGGTGCAGGGTGCCCAGCTTGCCGCCGTGGGTGTCGCCCTGCTCCACCACCGTCACCCGGTGTCCCAGCGCGGCCAGGCGCGCGGCCGCGGCGAGCCCGCCCATCCCCGCCCCCACCACCACGACACCGGCCACCTCAGCGGTCCCCCCTCGGCGCAGGCCACGAGCACGCGGCGGGAGACGGCGACTGGTCGGGAGCGGGCATGCCTGCACAGTAATCGCGGGCAGGCGGTTCGGCCGGGCGACGTCGACGACGGCGTGATCGGCGCGAACGACATCCACAAAAGAGGTGGTGCGGAAAAGGCGGATCGGCACACCGCGGACAGGCGCTCCGGTGCACATCCGGGCACGTGTCGACACTACTTTCGCCGGGTGGACGACATCGCCGATCGAACCGGATAATCCGACCGCCGCGCCAGCCATAAGGGTGTGCCATAAGTTCGACGAACACCCGGACCAACTGGGAAAATCCTTCCCACGCAATGGGATTGACGGCCTTGCGCCCGGATCGCGCACGGGTGCATATTCGGAAGGCGAGATCACCCGGGGTGATTCCACTTCCACTGGACCGGCATTTCGCGAATTGTCCTCGTCCATCCCCTGCACGGCGTTCCCACGCCGATTGGAAGGCTCTCATGCGCAGATTCCTCGCGGCCCTGGCCGTCGCCGGTGCGGCGGTGCTCTCGATCGCGGGCTCGGCCTCGGCCGAACCGTCGGGCGGGGTGCAGCCGAACGTCATCGGCGGGCACAACGCGACCGAGACCTACTCCTGGATGGTCTCGCTGAGCAACGGATGCGGCGGCAGCCTGGTGGCCCCGCAGTGGATCGTCACCGCCACCCACTGCGGCAGCGCGAGCCAGGCCAGGGTGGGTTCGATCAACAAGAACTCCGGCGGTGAGCTGCTGCGCGTCGACCGGCGGGTCAACCGGGCCGGGACCGACCTGACGCTGATGCACCTGCCCACCGCCTCGCGCCAGGCGCCGGTGCGGATGGCCACCGCCAACCCGGCCCCCGGCGGCGCGGTGCGCCTGCTGGGCTGGGGCTGCCTGAGCTGGCCGTCCTGCGCCACGCCGACCACGCTGCAGGAGATCGACCTGACCCTGCTGCCCGCCGGTCGGTGCGCCGCCGGTGGCGGCACGTCCACCGACATCTGCGTCTCCGGAGACCGCGCCCACTCGGCCTGCCACGGCGACTCCGGCGGCCCGGCCGTCGTGGGCACCCGGGGCAACTGGACCCTGGTCGGCGAAACCCACGGCCCCGGCGACAACGGCGGCGAGTGCGCCACGACCACCCTCTACACCGGCATCGCGGCGAACCTGGGCTGGATCCGACAGCAGATCGGCGCCTGACGGGTCGCAGCAGGCGATCCGCGACAGCGGGGGGCGTGCCGATCCGGTGCCCGGTGGTGACCAGTCACCACCGGGCACGGGGCGCGTCCGGACCCGGGTGGCTTCGACCCGCCGGTGGGTCAGCAGGTGCCCTTCGGGTCGGGCATCGGCAGCGAGGGGTCGAAGATCCGCTTGCGGTCCTCCTCGGGGGTGGCGCCGCCCGGGTTGACCCGCTCGGCGTCCGCCGGGGCCAGGTAGCCCCGGACCGCGGCCGAGCAGCTCATCGAGTAGAAGAACCGCGAGTGGTCCAGGGGGATCAGCCCCCGCCCGACGCCCGGCCAGTCGGCCAGGCCGTAGAAGCCGTACTGGGACTGGGCCCGGACGACGCTGATGATCTGCATGGGCCCGGCTGGCACCGCGCGGTCGCGCGGGGTGAAGGCGTAGGCGAACGAGTGGTTCATGTCGATGATCAGCTCACCGCGGCGGCCCGCGTGGACGGACATGGTGCCGGTGGCCTTGACCGGCACCCCCTCCAGCAGGGTGCTGCCCTCGGCGATCGCGGTGCGCAGGTGCGGGGAGGCGAGGACCTCGGCCCGCTTCGGTGCGGCGAACTGGTCGACCAGCAGGCCCACGTCGGTGCCGTGCAGGACCCGGGGGTCGATCCGGGCGCTGATCAGCGCCCGGCGGGCCCGGTCGAGCGCGTCGGCGACCTGCGCCCGGGTGAACCCGGCGAGCGGCGCCGCGGTGGGCGCCACGATCCCGGCCTCACCATCGGCCCAGCCCTCCACGGCGGTGCCCGCGAACGGGTGGGCCAGGTCGACGGTGGGCGTCAGCGGCACGGGCACCGCGGCGACCGCGGGGCCCGGACCGGTGCCGAACAACCCGGACAGCAGTTCCGGGTGGGTCTGCCGCACGGACAGCACACCCACCACCAGCGTGACCGCAGCGAGGACGGAAATGATGATCGTGTTCCCGTGGCGTGCGAAGAGACCGGACTTGTTCGCCGGTCGGAAGTCATCCCCCATGCCACCGGTATTGCCCGGACCCGCCGTTCCGTTACACCGTCACCGTCGCGCGGAGACGAATCCCCCCAGCGGACACCTGCCGCATCGCGCCGGGCGAATCCCCGTTCGGGCCTGAACCCGCAGTAGCGACGCAACTCCGCTTCTGGTCACCATGGGGTGGCGCGGCGAACACGATCGAATGTTCGACATCGGACAGTGCACATGCGAGTGGCCGCGGACGAGCGAGAAGTGCCCGGTAGGGCGGTTCCCGGGGAAACGCGGCTGCGCGGCGATCATCCGGGTATGCCCCCTGTTCAGCACACCACGAACACGCGAACGGGAAGGTGGCCAGGAGATGAGCCGTCCGGGACAGGACCACGTGACGAGCAGCGGCACCGGGAAGGCGACGGGGGCGGGGGCGGGTCGGCAGCAGACCACCGGACCGCACGGTGCGACCAGTCCCGACAACCCCAAGCCCGGGGGGCGTTGGCTCCTGCTGGCCCTGGCCGGGCTGATCATCCTGGGCCTGCTGATCTGGGCGCTGACGCAGTGCGGCACCAGTTCGCAGGACCAGGCGGCCCCGCCCGCGGCCCCGACCTCGAACGCCCCGGCGCCCGGCGCCGCCGCCGACGGGGGCACGGGCGTCCCGTCCGCCGCCGCGGGCACCCCGGGCACGCTGGTCGCGGGCACCACGTCGCTGTTCGGCGTGGTCGCCGACCCCGGCGCCGCCCTGACCTCGGTGGTGGGCCAGACCGCCACCGGCACCGCGGTGCCGGTGCAGTCGGTGCCCGCCGACGAGGGCTTCTGGGTCGGCACCGGTGAGACCGACCGGGTCTGGGTGCAGCTCCTGCCCGCCGACGTCGTCCCCGGCGCCGAATCCCCGGTCACGGTGCGGCCGGGCCAGTTGATCGACCTCACCGGCCGGGTCACCGCCCACGGGGCGGACTTCCCCGCCGCGGAGGGCATCGACACCGCGGAGGGCGCCGACCAGCTCGTCCGCCAGGGCGCCCACCTCGAAGCCGACCAGAACCAGATCAAGGTCGTCGGCAACTCCTGACGGGCGCGAGCGGTCCGTGGCTCCGGCACCGAGAACGTGGCGCTGACCCGGGTGGCCGCGTTCTCGGTGCCGTTGCTCCCGATCGGGGTGGCGGAGCTGCCGGGTGGCTCAGTGGCCGGGCAACCGGGGAGCGATCAACCGGCCGAGCGCGGTCACCTTCTCGCACAGGGCTTCCTCCGGGACGCTCCCGTCCAGGCTGGTCAGGGTGAGCGTGGCGACCTCCATCCAGTCGTCGTTGATCGCGGTGTGCTCGCCGTACGTGCGGTGGATGAGTTCGATCTCGCAGCCCGTGCTGCCTTTGCTCTCATCGGATTCGGGGCCGACGTACCCCACTCCGACCCCGGTGGAGACGGTGTTTTCGCCCTCATCGGCGCTCTCGGGCCACTCCCGGCTGAACACGAGCGTGAGGTCGACGGAGTCGGTCTGCCAGTAGCAGGTCCAGTGGCCGAAGTCGGGTTCCGGCGTCACCGGGGTGGTGAACACCGCGGCGAGCTCTTCTTTTTGGAGGGTGGCGCACGCGTCGGCGTTCGCCAGCGACCGCGGATCGAACGGCTTGGCGCGGCGGGGAATCTGCGCCGCTTGACCGAGCTTGGCCAGCACGCTTCCCGCCACCTCGGAAGCCATGGAGCACAGCTCGGACGGGTACCCACCCTTGTTGCGGGCGGTGACGACAACCCGGTTGCCGTCCGGGAGCGGGATCGGGCGCTCGCACTTGCCCTTGTTCTCAAGGGGGTACTGGGGTGGCCCGAGTTCCCCCTTGGGGTGGGGTTCGGACTCGTACTCGGAAGGGTGGAGGATCTGGACCCACACCTCGCCGACGTTGTCGTCCTCCTCGCCCAGCCGCACGGTCATGCCGCACCGGTTGAACTCGCCGTACTCGGTGTCCTTCTGCACGACCCGGTTGCCGAACCGGCCGAGTGAGTTCGTGTCGAGCAGGGAGCACGGGTCGGCGGTGCGCTCGTTGCCCACGTTGCCCATCCCGACCAGCGGGGACGCGAGGGAGGTCGAGCCGCTGTTCGCGTAGACGACCGCTCCCGCCAGCACCGCCGCGGCCAGGAGTGCCGACCCGAGCAGGACACCCCGCTTGCGCGGTGGCGGGCCGACCGGGGTGGTCGCGTCGCCGGTCGTGCCCGCCACCGGGTTGATCGGGATGGTGATCCCGGAGATCATCTCCAGTTGCACCTTGGCCGCGCGCAGGGTCGGGCGGACGTCGGGGTGGTGGGCCAGCAGGTCCGACAGCAGCGGTTCGAGCTCCCCGGCGCGGGTGGTGGGGCAGCGGTCGCCCACCATCGCCCGCCGCTGTTGGTCGTGGGGGTCGTGGGTCGGCGCTCCCCACGGGGAGTGGCCCTCCACCGCGGCGAACAGGGTGGCCCCCAGGGAGAACACGTCGGCGGCCGGTCCGCCCGGGGTGCCGTTGGCCACCTCGGGCGCCATGTAGGCGGGGGTGCCGACGACCCGGGCGTCGCCGGTGTTGGTCAGCTCGGCCCAGTGGGCGATGCCGAAGTCGGTCAGCTTCGCGGTGCCGTCCTCGGCCACGAGCACGTTGCCCGGGGTGACGTCGCGGTGGACCATCCGCCGGTCGTGCATGGCCACGAGCGCGGCGGCGATCTGCGCGCCCACCCCGGCCGCCGCCCGCGGCGTCAGCGGGCCGGTGGCGGCGAGGGTGGCGGCGATGCTGCGCGCCGGGAAGTACTCCATGACCAGCCACCGGTCGGCACCGTGGACGACCACGTCGTACATGCTGACCACGTTCGGGTGCTGCAACCCGGCGGCCACCTGCGCCTCCCGCCGCAACTGCGCGTCGTCCCCGCCGGTGGAGCGCTTGAGCGCCACCACCCGCCGCAGTTCGGAGTCGGTGGCCCGCCAGACGACGCCCATCCCCCCGGCGCCGATCTGCTCCTCCAACCGGTAACGCCCCGCGATCATGTCCCCACGCTGCATGAGCGAAAGGTAACAGCAGACACCACCAGGTCGAGGGGCACTGGCCTTGGGCTGTCACGGTTCCACACGACCGGTCCACCACTCGGGACCGGTCCCGGGGCAACGGGAATATCGTGGTCGGAATACGCACCACCTGGGGAGGTCACCATGTCATTCGCGCCCGTGGAACCGATCGCCGCGCGGAGCCTGGTACTCGGCGCGGCACGGGTCCCGCCCGGAGGGCTGTCCGCGCTCACGCTGACCGGTGGGGTCACCGTCGAGCCGCGCGAAGGCCACCGGGTCCGGTTCGGCCGGAACCGGCCGCGGGTGGAGGTGTGCGTCGGGGAGAACGACGTGTCCGTCAGCCGCGAACACGGCGTGCTCGACCACCGCGGCGGCCGCTGGTGGGTGACCAACACCGGTCGCTCCCCCATCCGCCTGCCCGCTTCCCTGCTGCTGCACCGCGACGGCGAACCGCTCCCCCTCGCCCCCGGGTACACGCCGCTGTTCCTGCGCGGTTCCCGGGGCCGCGAACACCTGGTGGAGCTGTACGTCGCCGACGCGGCCGGGAGCCAGCTCTCCCCGCGCCCCAACGACATCACCCAGCCGCCCAAGCGCTGGCGGCTCACCGAGGAGGAACGCCTCGCCCTGGTCGTCCTCGGCCAGCGCTACCTGCTGCACGACCCGCACCCGCAGCCGCTGGCCCGACAGCAGGCCGCGGACCAGCTCCGCGAACTGCGGCCCGCGGCCAACTGGACGATCAAGCGCGTCGAACACATCGTCGCCGGTGTCCGCGGACGCCTCGCCGCGAGCGGTGTGCACGGGCTGCTGCGCGAGGAGGTCGGCGAACCGGTCGGTCTCACCCTGACGGTCAACCTGCTGCGCGAGCTGATCTCCTCCACCACGCTGGTCCCGCTCGACCTCGACCTCGTGGACGACCCGAACGCCCCCTGACCGCCCGGCGGCACCCGCGTGCGGAGAACACGGTGTGCCCGTGGGCTACGAGGTAGCGCCGGGCCGAGCGCGGGGAGAGCGGTGACGGCGGGGCCACCACGCTCCAGGCGGCGGTGGACGCCGGGGCGGGCTGTCGACGACCGGCCCGCCGGAGAACGGTTCGCCCCACGACAACGCGGGTGGTGGGACTCGCTGTCGGAGGCCGAGCGGCAGCAGATCATCGACGGGCACCCGGAGTGGGTCGGCAACCTCGACGGCGTTCCCGGCGCGACCCGCGACGAGGCCGACCACGCCCGCATCGACCACGCCCAAGCCGCCTACCTCGCGGTGCTGGGCACCATCCACGACGAGTACGGTGCGGAACTGCTCGTCGGCACCGCCCGCAACACCACCCACCGGCTGCCACCTGACCGCGCGGGCCCGCTGCGAGACCTGGAGGCCGGGTCTCGCAGCGGTTGGGCCACGAGGACAACCGGAGGCGCCCCGAGGGCTACCTCGGGCCGGTTGCCCGGCCCAGCTCGTACGCACCGGCGTCGTGTCCTGCTCCCGCCGGTCGGCGCTTGCCGTCGAGGTCGAAGGCGGGGGCCAGGTGGGGTGAACCGGCGTCGACGGCCGCCGAGCCCGCGGTGAGGTGGAAGTCGCCCCGGGCCGGGTCGGCGAAGCCGGGGTCGCCGGTGGTGTTGTGGTCGCTGGTGAACGGGCCCGCGTCGACGGGTCCCTCGGCGAAGATGTTGTTGCGCAGCACGTTGCGGCCGCGGAAGCGGTCCGCGTCGATGACCACCGAGCCGTACTGGTTCCCGGCGAAGGTGTTGTTGACGATCTCGACGTCGGACATCGTGCCGGTGGATTCCACCCACAGGCTCAGCCCGGCCTGGGCGTTGCCGGTGGAGACGTTGTTGAACACCCGCACCTTCGCCAGCCGCCTGGTGTTCGAGTAGTCCTCCACGGCCAGGGCGATGCCGGACTTGGTGTCGTTCTTCGCCCCGGAGGCGACGTTGTTGTAGACGTCGACCTCGGTCGCGGAGTCCACGTAGATGTTGGGGCCGCGGTTGTCGGTGACCACGTTGTCGTGGATCCTCACCCTGGCGTGCTCGGTGTACTTCACGTCGATGCCCTCCTCCCCGTTGTCGTGGACCCGGCAGTGCCGGACCTCGACGTCGCGGGAACCGGACGCGATGCTCAGCGCCTCGTGATCGGCGGAGGTGCCCCGCGCGTTCGTGCCGTGAATGTCGCAGGAGTGCACCAGGACGCGGGAGGTGTCGAGCAGGACCAGCCCGCCGTCGAGGGAGCCGTCGACGGTGAAGCCGCCGAACACCAGGTCGTGGCCGCCGTCGGCGTGGGCGCCGAACCCCTGCGAGCCGGACACCGTCAGGTTCAGGAACCGCTGCCAGGAGTGGCTCCCCACCGCGAGCAGCCCGTCGGGCCCACCTTCACCGGTGATGACGGCGGGGCCGCCGACGCCGGTGAAGGTGATGGGGCGGCGCGGGGTGCCGTCGGTGCGGATGGTGAGCCCGCCCGGGTAGGTGCCCGCGGCGATGCGGACGGTGTCACCGGGGCGCACGACGTCGGCGGCCTCCTGCGGCGTGGCGTACCGAGCGCCCGGACCGACCGAGAGGACCCGCCCGACCGCCGTCGTCGCCCAGCCGGTGCCCGGCAGCACCACCACCGCCACCAGCGCCAACGCGCAAGCTCGTGTCCGCATCACCACTCCTGTTCCGACGCAGGCACTCCCGGCGTCGCCCCGGTTCTACCCATGGCGCGCGGGACCGGTCCCCGGTGCCCGGTGGTCCGTTCAGGTGCCCCGGCACGGGCCCGACCGCGCCGGGTACCGGCGCTGCCTAGACTGGGCCGGTGCGAGCCGACCACGTCATCGCCAACCGCTACCGCCTGGACGAAGAACTCGGCGAGGGCGGGATGGGGGTCGTCTGGTGCGCGACCGACCTGGAACTGGGCCGCGCGGTCGCGCTGAAGCGGTCCCGGGACGGCGACACCGGGCAGATCCGCCGCGAGGCGCGCATCGGCGCCGGGCTGCTGCACCAGAACGTGGTCACCGTCTTCGACACGGTCGTCGACGGCGACGAGCGCTGGCTGATCACCGAGTACCTGCCCGCCCGCAGCCTGGAGCAGGTGATCGAGGCCGACGGGCCGCTGCCGGAGGACCTGGTGGCGCGCATCGGCGCGCAACTGGCGGACGCGCTGGCGGCCATGCACGCGCGCGGGATCGTGCACCGCGACGTCAAGCCGGGCAACGTCCTGGTGACCGGGGACGGCACCGCGAAGCTGACCGACCTCGGCATCGCCCGCTGGGCGGAGGTCACCCGCACCGGCGGCGCGCAGCTCACCGGGACCGTCGGCTACGTGGCCCCCGAGGTGGCCGACGGCCACGACGCCGGACCGGCCGCGGACGTGTTCTCCCTCGGGGCGACGCTGTACGCGGCCGTGGAGGGGCATTCACCCTGGGGCACCGGGGAAGACGGCCCGTTCGTGCAGATGCGCCGCGCCGCCGCGGGCCGGGTCGACCCCTTCCGCAACGCCGACCGGCTCCGCCCGGTGCTCACCGCCCTGCTGCGCGTCGACCCGGCCGAGCGCCCCACCGCGGCCGAGGCCACCCGCGTGCTCGCGGGCGAGCGGGAGGTCCCGGCCCGGCGGGCCGGCCTGTCGGGCCGCGGTCGGCGCAGGCTCGCCGCCGCGGTC